>JAIOSR010000032.1 GCA_021107495.1 Desulfobacterales bacterium
AACGCAGAACAAACAAAATCCACTATCTTCATACGAACTGTAGCCTTACTTTTTGTCTTTGTCTTATACCTTTTATGATCCTTGGCTGCGGTCCGTCCGGCCCGGCTAAAGACAAAGTGGCCATTGTTGTAGGGTCAAGACAAATTACCACTGATCAATTAAAAAAGGACATGGAATTTATAAGCGCCGACATGGACGTCCCGGACCATGACCGAAACCGGATCAGGGAGCAGATACTCGGACTGGTCATTGATCATTATTTGATCCTGGAACACGGCAGGAAAACCGGTATTTCTGCCTCGGAACATGAAGTGCAAAGAATCATAAAAGACATTAAAAGGGGCTATACGGAAGGTGTGTTTAAAGATGCCCTGCTCCAGGGTTATGTGGACACTGAGCAATGGGAGGAACGAATAAGAAAACAGTTCCTCGTCAACAAGGTCATAAAGAAGGTTACGGAAAACATTACGCCACCCGACTATCAGGACATAAAGCGCTACTTTGAAAAGAACAGGGATAAGTTCAAATCTCCTGAAATGTTGGAATTCAGACAGATCGTCACAAGGTCGAGAGAAGAAGCCGATGCATTACTCATAAGGCTCAATAACGGGGAAGACATGCATGAGCTGGCCAAAAAACATTCAATAGGTCCTGAGGCTGAAAAAGGTGGCAACGTGGGCTGGATGGCCCGTGGTCACCTGGAAGAATCAATGGAGAAAGCTCTCTTTTCGATGCCCCGGGGCAAAATCAGTCCCGTTGTCAAGACTCCTTATGGATTCCATATCTTTGAAGTACTTTCGGTTCGACCTGAAGGTGTGAAACAGCTTCCAGAGGTCATTCGGGAAATAGAATCCGAGCTTCTCAGTCAAAGGCGAAAATTATTCTGTAAAAAATGGCTTAGCGATTTGAGGAGTCAATTTGAAATCAAGATCAATCAAGATATTTTGGATAAAATGGAGACATCCTAAATGCGAAGACTAAAAATTTTTTACGCACTCTTTTTTTTAACAGCGCCGGCTTTTTTCTGGTACCCGTCACCGGCCTTAGCAGAGACAAACAACAGGGTCGTGGCCATTGTCAACGATGAGGTGATCACCCTCTATGAATTGAACGGACGCATGAAGGACCTAACCGGCCTGAAACCAGCGGAAATGAGGCTTCGGAACGAAAAACAGTACCTTGAAGCTCGCCGTAAAACATTAAATAGCCTGATTGAGGATAAACTTACTCTCGGAAAAATCCAGGAGTTGGGAATAAATGTGACCCCAAAGCGAGTTGATGCAGCGATTGAAAGAATAAAAAAGAATAACGGGTTGACCCAGGAAGATCTGATAGCCGGTCTCAAAAGGGGAGGGATGACGTATGATTCCTACCGTGAAAAAATCAAAATTCAGTTAGAACGGATGGAGCTGATCCATTTTGAAGTAAAGTCAAAAATTATCATCAGGGAAGAAGACATCACAGATTATTACAACAAACACAGAGATGAGTTCATGGTCAAAGGCAAATTACATCTTGCCATTATAGTGCTGAAGCAGGAGGGCCTGTCAAACCAGGGTGGGTCCGATTCCCTTTCCAGTCAGGCCGAAGACATCCTCTCAAGGCTTAAGGGCGGCGAAGATTTCGGTGAATTGGCAAAAAAATTCTCCAAGGGGCCCGGGGCCGAAGACGGAGGGGATGTCGGCTTTTTCAAAACCTCTCAGATCGATCCCAAACTAAGAGAAATTATCAAACAGATGTCCCCTGGCGACATAAGCGAACCCATCGCCAGGCCTTTTGGGATACAAATTGTCAAGTTGATTGACAACCAGAAAGAAAGGCTGAAGACAATCGAAGAGGTGAGAGATGCAATTTACCAAATCTTTTACCAGAAGGAGGTCAACAAAAGATATTCGGCCTGGATCAAAGAACTGAAAGACAAGGCTTACACGAAAATAATCTTTTAAGGACCTCAAGCTTCAATAAGATGGTAAATTTAGGCAACCTCACTCTCAACACCGGGAGTCCCCGCCATGTGAGGGGTTAATGGCATGGGGCGGTCAGGCCAGGATTTTGTCTCGGAGTCACCCGAAGTTTTTAAGAAATTTCTTTAGGACCCAGCAATAAATGAGCCGATACGAAAATGAACAGCCCGCCGCAAAAGAGGCGTCTCTTTCCGGGTCGGAAAATGACAAGAGTCGAAGACCTGATTCGGGAAATGAGGGAAAGGCACATTTTACAGGTGCGGGCATCGGTGACCTTTTTAGAAACCAAAGAGAAAAAATGGGGCTCAGCCATACCCGAATCTCCGAAACCACAAGGATCAGGCCTTACATCCTTGAGGCACTGGAGAATGAAAACTGGGAAGTCCTTCCATCTTCTGTTTTTGTGACGGGATTCATCCGTTCTTATGCCCGTACCCTTGGATTGGAACAAGAGAAAATTGTCGCCCTCTATCAAAAGCACGTCCCTGCCGAGGGGTCTCCTGCCAGGCCTCTTGTGAAACCTGCACGTTATAGAAAGGCACCCTTTTTTATATTGGTATTTCTCCTGCTAATCATAGCATCCGGTTACTATTTTTGGAAAGAATACCCAACGCATGAAAAGATCAAGGCCGTTCCTGAAACAACAAGGGCAGAGGTTGACAAGGTCACAAACTTGAGGGACACTCCCGACGTCCCACAAAAAACCGGGCCGGCGCTTTCCAGTGAGCAAAAAAAACCGGTCGCCGGCCCGGTCAGCAGTTCCCCGGGTTCGAGCCCGGAACAGCTGAATTCCACGCTGGAACCAGGGCCAAAGCCCTCTGACATGGAACCTACGGAAGATTTATCAGTATGGAGAGAAAGTCCTTCGCAATCTTCCATAGAACAACCGCCATCCCTTGAGACTGTACCCGTACCCGTGGCTGAATCGGACTTACTCATTCTTAAAGCCATCGTCAGAGAACGAACGTATGTGAGGATGGTCGTGGATTCCCAGGAACCCAAAGAATATGTTTTTCGCCCCGGGAGTACTCCCCAATGGGAAGCACGAGAGGGTTTTGATGTGCTGATAGGCAATGCAGGCGGTGTTGATCTTGAGTTCAATGGTAAAGAGATTCAGAATCTTGGCCGGGCCGGACAGGTTGTTCGGCTGAGATTTCCCAAAGACGTAAGTTCACAATAAAAACCCTGGTCCAGAAAACCAGGCTTTGGTTATCCCCATCGGGGGTTTGCTTTGTCGGAGTTTTATTGCCTTATTGAAATTACAAATATCAAACAGAAAAAAAATGAACATCGAACATCGAACGTTCAACATCGAACATCGAATGTGGGTGTCGCTTCGCTCCGCGTTTCTTAATACAATTGAAACGCCGAAGGCGTAACCTAATTCGACGCTGGAAGTTCGATGTTCGATGTTGGACGTTCGTTTTTTAATCCAGTTTTGGTCATTGAATATGGAAAATAACTAGTGTCATGTCAAGCTTGCAATGACGTATAATATGTGATATGTTTCTTCATAAACTACCCAAAGGAGG
>JAIOSR010000120.1 GCA_021107495.1 Desulfobacterales bacterium
TTATTTCGTTGGAATTTTATTGAATTATTGAAATTCCAAATAACAAATCACAAACAAATCACAATCACCAAAATTCCAAATAACAAACAGAAAAAATAAAGGGTATTAAACCCCAGGGCAAGCCTTGGACCCATATTAAGCGGGATGACCCCGCCGCAAGCGGACGGGGTATTAAAAATCATAATAAACGTCGAGGTTTTACCCTAATTCGACGTTGGAAAGTTGATGTTGGATGTTCTTTTTTTAATCCGGTTTTGGTCATTGGATGTTGGAGTTTGAAATTTATTTGTAATTTGGTGCTTGGAATTTGCATTTTTTACACAAAACTCCAAGGCAACACCATCTGTCTCTGATCTGGCCCATAGGGCCAGGGTTTCAATGTAATGATATAATAAGGAGGAAGACATCATGGCCCTTAAAACCGCGGAAGAATATGTTGAGCGACTACGGAAAATGAAACCCAATGTTTACGCCCACGGTAAAAAGATGGGCAGGGACGATCCCATGCTCGAACTCCCCATTAATACCCTAAAATTCACCTTTGACGCCGTAAATGACCCGGAATTAATGGACCTGGTAGTCACGGAGTCCCACCTGACAGGTGAAAAGATCAATCGTTTCACCTCTCTCAACCTGAGTATAGAGGATCTCTATACACAACAGGAGATGAAACGTAAATGCTGTCACCGTGTGGGCGGATGCACCCAGCGTTGTATGGCCACAGACACATTGAATGCCATGGGTGTTGTTTCTAAGGAAATTGATGATGAAAAGGGTTCCCATTACCATGATAATTTTCTTGAGTTCCTGCAATATTATCAGGCCAATGACCTCGTGGGAAGCACTTCTCAGTCCGATCCGAAAGGAGACAGAAAAGCAAGGCCCTTCCAGCAGGAAGACCCGGACCTATATCTTCATGTCGTGGAAAAAAGCAGCAAGGGCATTGTTGTAAGGGGGGCCAAGAACCACATCACTATGGGCCCTTACGTGGACGAACACCTGGTCCTCCCTACACGCAACATGACAAAGGAGGAAGGTGACTGGGCTGTCTCCTTTGCCATTCCGGCGGACGCGGACGGTATCAGGATCATTTCCCGTATTGTCACGCCCAGGGGAAGGATCGACCTTAAGGCACCCTATAATAATTATGGGGTGTCGGACTCGGTGGTGATCTTTGATAATGTTTTCGTTCCCTGGGAAAGGGTCTTCATGTGCGGAGAATGGGAGTTTGCAGGCCGCCTCGCCCTCACCTTTGCCGGATTTCACAGGCATTCCTACTGCGGATGCAAACCCGCGGTGACCGATATTATCCTGGGTGCAACGGCCCTGGTGGCCGAGTATAACGGAGTTGGAAACTCCCCCCATATCGTGGATGAGCTGACCGAGCTGATGATCATCGCTGAACTCGTCTACGCATCGGGTATAGCGGCTGCGGCAAAGGCCACAAAATCTTCATCCGGGATCTATACCCCCAAATTTGTCTATTCAAATACAGGCAGGTACGTGGCTGGCACTAATATCTACCACGAATACGATATTCTTGCATCCATAGCAGGAGGCCTGCCTTCTACCCTTCCTCCTGAAGAGGATTGGCTGAACCCTGAAACCGGTCCGGACCTGGAAAAATACATAACCCGCAAACCCGGAGTATCTGCGGAAAAGTTGCACCGGCTCTACCGTTTTATATCGGACTATTCCTGTTCGGCCATGTGTGGCTGGGCACAGTATGCCGGCGTCCATGGCGGGGGCTCCCCTATAATGGAAAAGATAGGAATCCGATCACAATATAACCTTGAATCTAAAAAGGATATTGTCAAATATCTTGCAGGTATTAAGGATGAGGAATAAATATTCTAAATGGAGGATATCATGTCTGAAAAACAGTCAAGGACTGAATTATTAGACAAGATTGAAAAGTCCGCGCACGATTATGAAAGGGATTTTCATGGTTGCTCAAGGTGTGTGTTGAAGCCTTTGCAAGATTATCTGGATCTGGGAGATGCTTCGAGTCTAAAGGCATCCACCACCTTAGCTGCCGGAGTTGCCATGCGTGGAGAGACATGTGGTGCACTTTTAGCAGGATTGCTGGCCGTAGGGATTGTTACAGCAAACGAGGACCTGAAAGATACGAATGCCCTGACCGATTCTTTAGTTTCCGGATTCAAGTTGGCCAAAAAATTCGAAATGGAATTCGGAACCACAAACTGTACGAAACTACAGACAGATAAATTGGGGAAATTCTACAGCCTTGCCGATCCTGAACAGTACAAGGCATTCATAGAGGCAGGAGGTTACAGAGAGTGTCCTAAAGTTGTCGGAAAAATCGCCCGAATGACGGCGGAGTTTATACTTGATTATCACGACAGAAAGGCCCGTCAGGGCTAGTCCAAAAATAACTTCACAGAATTGGCGCTCAGATTCGTGTTAGATTTGCTCGATTCGATTTCGCAAAACCACAGGAATAGCAGTACTATTTCGAGGCTTTTGCGAATGAGAATTGCGCGAAGATGACATGAAGATGAGATGCGAAAATGGGAAGTTATTTTTGGGCGAGCCCTTATTTTTTTGATGTAATTGGAGGACCTTCTAATGACCGGGAAACCAACGTATGAAGAATTGGAGAAAAGGGTTGGGGATCTCGAGCAGCAGGTCGCTGATTTGGTGCGTTTAAAAAAAGAGCCGCAAAATCAGTTGAAAATATTTCAGATCCTTTATGACCTCGCAACGGCCATGACCACTGAACACAGCCTCGATGATAATCTGCAACTTGTCGTGGAACAGAGCAGAGAACTCCTTGACGCCGAAACCTCCCATATTGCTTTGCGCGATGAATCACGCAATGACGTGTTCATGCACAGCTTTTCCGGTATCAAAACAGAGGAATTCAAAAAATTGCGACTCCCTTTTGGCGAGGGATTGGGCGGTCTCGTTGCCAAAACAGGTGAGGGTTACATCATCGAAGACTATTTTATTAACAAAGATCTCACTAGACCGCTTTATAAAACCGTGGCGGATGAGGGCCTTGTCTCCGGAATGGCCGCCCCCATTCAGATGGGACAGAAGAACCTGGGCGTTCTTTATGTCTTCAATCGAACAAAAACAGTCTTTTCTCAGTCCGACCTGAATACCCTGTTCCTGATCGGAAACATTGCTGCCATAGAGATCGCGCGTAATCAGACGCAAGAGGAACTGCGGACAGCCCATAAAGAGCTGGAAAAAAGAGTAGCTGAAAGAACTGCGGAGCTTTCAGAAACCAATGCGCTCTTGAAACAGGAGATCGCCGAGCGCAAACGGGCAATGGTGGCGCTGCGTGGATCGGAGAGACGTCTGAGAACCCTCCTCGATTTTGCCCCTTACCCGATAGTAGTCTTTACCCTGGATGGGCTGGTCTATTATCTGAATCCGGCGTTCACCCAGGTCTTTGGTTGGGACCTTCCTGAATTGGAAGGGAAACGTATTCCTTACGTGCCCCAAGGACTGGAGGAAGAGACCGGTCAGAGTATTAAAAAGCTTTTAGAAGAAAAAAGCATACTGCGTTACGAAACCAGACGGCTGACCAAGGACGGCGGGATCCTGGATGTGGTATTAAGGGGTGTCATGTACTCAGATTCTAAAAACGAACCTGCCGGAGAAATCGTTACGATAAGGGATATTACCCGGGAAAAAAGGATTGCCCAGAACAATGATGCAATGCTCCGGATCAGCATGGCCCTCCCGGAATACCCTGATCTGGATATGCTTCTGGATTACATCACCAATGAGATGAAACTACTTCTGGACACAGAGGCCGGCATTGTTACACTGCTTGACGAGGAAAGACAGGAGCTCTTTTTTCTAAGCGCATCCTATGACGACAAAGCAA
>JAIOSR010000191.1 GCA_021107495.1 Desulfobacterales bacterium
AAATGGCACCCCGCCTTGGGACCTAAGGCCACGGCGCCGATTATTACTATATTCTGTGGCACTTTGTGACTCCTTTGCTATTATTCATAATTTGTCATGTTTATAGATCATGGTTGGAGGATTTTTCAATATTTATCTTTTACACGACAATTTTACATGTTATCCTGGTTTTGTCTCTAAAAGCCCCCCTAACCCCCCTTTAAAAAGGGGGAATTCAAAAACTTCCTTTAAAATGGAGAGAACCAAAGCGTCCCCCTTTTTTTAAAAGGGGAGGTATCCGCCTCTGGCGGGTTAAGGGAGATTTTCCAAAGGAAAAGAAAGGATTTTTTATATGTCGCTAAAACTTAACAAATTAAAATCATTCTCAGGAAGAAAGGGGCCTTTGCTTCTCATTATTATGGACGGGGTTGGTGTGGGTCGAGAATATGAGGGCAATGCAGTATACTTAGCCAAAACACCTAACATCGACCGTCTCATGTCATCTGAGCTCTACTGTCAGATTCGGGCACATGGCACTGAAGTGGGACTCCCAACGGACAAGGACATGGGCAACAGAAATCAATAATTTGCCTGTCCCCTATACCTCTTTTTTCTGGTATTCTTTTCAAGATGTTACTTGTGATTTTGACATTGTCGGGTCTATAAGTTTTTAGAGTAATTATTATTTATGATGCTAATTTTCATGAAATTCGCTCACATAACGTTAAAGAATAATTTGCCACTTTATCTTTCTCTGGGATAACTATCTGATTCCCTGTTGTTATCCATTCCTCTTTCCTTTTGTCGGTTGTTACCTTTTGAAGTGTATCACATGTCAATTTTGTCAGAGAGCCTGTTTTTCATTTGAACGAATGCAAAAAATGTAACCGGATCCTTTTGTTCCCATTTCATAGTGCTTAACTATTTCATTAATAATTGATTCATAAGGCCCTTTAATGTTGATTTCCGGCTCGATCCGTGAAGGAAGCATAATAATGTCGAAATAACGTTCCCGTATGCTCTCTACCATAGGCTTGACATCAAGTACACCTTTCTCCCAGAGGATTTTGTAAAGGAACGGATCATTTAAATAGAGTGTATCTGAAATACTATAGCCGTGTATATGCGTAAAAATATCTAATATTTTTGGTTCATCAATCCCTAAAGAATCGATCTCTCGGTTCATTTGTTGATAATATGCCGTTTTGATAGCTATAATGTTTTTATTGCTAAATGAATAGTCTGCCCTTTCGGCAGATTGTAATTCAATACTACTGCAGAGGACAAAGGCAACTGTAATAAAGAAGAAAACAGGTTTTTTAAAATAGCTATAGTCAATGTTTCTAAAAAGAAAAACAATCCACATCAACTGAGACAATAAAAATTCAAAGAAGTAGTTTGTTGATGCTCCTTGTTTGCCTATAGTAGCTATTAGAACACATGACGAAGTAAATAGATAGATAAAGTAAGGAGACTCTGTTAATGCTTGCAAGGGTTTTCGTTTTAGAACTATAATAGTTGATGAGAGAGACAGTCCAACAAGAAAACATGCAATCGGTTGCTTCAACATGTGACTGATAAGAAGAAAAGCATGGTTATATTTTATATCCTGCCTTAGCGCATAGACGGTACTGAACCAGAACCCATCTCCCCATTTGAATATCGTTATCAAAATAAAGATTATTGAAAATGCGGATATGAAAAACAAAAGCACCAAAAAGTGTCTTCGGTTTGACAAAAGCAAATAAAAAATACACGTGATGCTTGCGGAGATATAAGATTGTTTTGTTGCAAGGGCACATACACACAACAAAGCGGATAGAATAATGCTACTTTTTGATTTACGATTATGGATTAAAACAACAGCAAAAACAGAAAAGAATAAAGCCATTGGATCATTTTTCAAAAAAGCGGTGTTACTGATCACAGGCCAAAAGGAAAAGAAAACACCGATAGCGATAACCGGGAGCATGCCTATTGACTTTTGTTTATTTACGAAAAACAGCACAAAGGCAGAGAGAAACATTGAAACCATAGAAACGATTCGACCGAAGAAAAAAGGATTTTCGTCGAGTATCGGAAATCCGGCAGTAACATAATGGTAGAGCGGAGTATATATAGTAATTACAAACGGATTTTGAGAGTAGATGTTAGGGTTATAAGGGTTCTCTCCTGATTGGATAAGTTTGATTGTGCTTAGATTGGGTGATTCATAAACAAGATCAAACGGAGCCTGAAGTTGATCATAAATAACACTAAATAATCTTAACATAAAAATAGAAACGATGAATACATAAAGAAAAAGATAGGCCCTGCCTCTGGTTGAGATATCTGTTGATTTTGTTGTCATAGGTACACGGAATGAATTTTAACGGTTCTTATTAACCGTCTCGTAATACTCTTGACGTTTCGTCATGCTGGACTTGATCCGGCATCCAGAAGCAGCCTGGATTCCGGCTTCCGCCGGAATGACGGAGTACCGGACTATTATGAGACGGTTAATAAGTCGCCGGGAATAATTTTCTTCAACGTTTTTTATCATACTTTCTGAAATGTTACTGTAAAGCCAATCGTGAGCAGGTACCAGTATGATCAAATAGCCGCCAACTTTAAATCCCGGGATCGGACAGAAGCTCCTGAAGCTTTGAGATATGGGCCTTTTCCTCGTCCACTATACGGTTCAGCTTTTCACCTGTTTCTTCGTCAATGATGAAGGACTCAAGCATCTCGTAGAAGAGAACCGTATCCCTTTCAAACTCTATAAAAACTTCAATCAGCTCCCTGGTGCCCTTTATTGCGGAAAAATCCACGTCTTTGAGCGAAAAGGACTGCTCCCCCACAAATTTACTGACAAGGTCCCCACTCATCTCCCTGATCAGGCGATGGCCTTCATTCAATTCCACCTTGCCCTTGAGCTCTGAAAACCACTCGGCATGCTTTACCTCCTCATCCGCCATCCATTTCAGGAGTTCTTTAAGCGACAGATCCCCTGTCTGACCTCATTGCCTCGCGGTAGACCTTTTTCCCGTTTTTTCAAGCTTTACTGCAATATCGAGTATCTCATACGCGGAAAACATGGCTGCACCTCAGCTATAGGGGCATACTGCAAAAAAACGGGCAGGGTGCATGGGCTCCTGCTCGTCCTCATCATGGCTGATTCTCGAGTCCGAATCTCCATCCCCGGTCTGGGTTATCTGGGCCTCATAGGAGCGGACACCGGTATTGCAGATCAATACAAGCTTCTTGTCTTTAGGCACTTCTGCCAAACGGGTTCTCAGTTCGCCCTGCGGAATGCTCTTCCAGTGCTCTGGGTCATTGCCTTGGAAAGGCCCTTCTTTATAACTGAAATGACTTTTTGCTTAAGCTTATCCGGACTAATATTGAGGTGGGTCTGGTTCATGACTACTCATGCCAGTTTTCCAAATGCAACTGTTCAAAATACACAAAATCGGCTGTATTGTTCGTCACAAGGATAAGGTCATTGACTTTTGCAATTGCAGCAATCTGCCCGTCCGCGAACGGGGGAGTCTGTCCCCTGGATATCAAGCGTGCCCTTATACTTGCATGCCACTTCGCAGCGTGTTCATCATAGGTAAGAATGGGTATGTTGCGATAAACCACTCCTTCAAGAAATCGCTCAATAATGGATCGCTTTTTGGACTTTGGAAGACGGTAGCAACCATACAGCAATTCATGCCAAACCACCGATGCAGTCGTAATTTCATGCTGATGTCGTTCAAGCTTAGCGAGAACAGATTTTTTCGGGGAAGTTTTCACCGATTCTGACAAAATATTTGTGTCAAGCAAGTACTTCATTATTCTGACCAACACATTTCTCTGCCGGAATCAGTATCCCGCAACCCTTTAAAATCTGCGTCATCAATGACGACATCTTCATATTGCAGTATACTGGAGCGAAATTCCTGGAGCGCCGCCCAGAATCCATTTTTCTGCTTTGAAAGACGTTCATAATCGTCCAGTGACACCAGCACAGCCACGGGCCGACCGCGTCTCGTAAATTGCACAATGGATCCTTCCTCGACATCGTGAACAATAGACGGCAACTTATTCTTTGCCTCTGCTATAGGATACTGTTTTTGCATGTGTCCCGCCTTCTTTAGAGAGTGATAGTAAAAGAACCTGAGATAGCCATTATGATAGCCATGAACGTCATGCAAGTCAAGATCAAAATTCGCTAAACAGCCCCCATTTCTTTACGGCGGCCATCCCACCCTGAAGGTTATAGCTATCCTTTATGCCCATCTGATCGAGGGTTATCTGGGCCTCATAGGAGCGGACGCCCGTATTGCAGATCAGTACAAGCTTCTTGTCTTTAGGCACCTCTGCCAGCCGGGTTCTCAGTTCGCCCTGCGGAATGCTCTTCCAGTGCTCGGGGTACTTTTCAACAAAGGGGCCCGCATTTCCCCATTCCCGACAATCTAAGCAGAGCATGTCTCCTTTGTGTCTCTTTTCCCACCAATCAGAGAATTCGGCCGCCTCGATAACCCTGTTTTTCCCTGCTAAGATGTTTTCCGCCGTGTTGCCCAATGCATTCAGGATATCCATGGCAGATGAAAAGGGGGGTGAATAGGGGAGTTCCAGGTTGCTTATATCCTCTGTCGTGATTTTGTATTTCAGAAGGGGGGCTACCGCGCTGATTCGTCCCATCATGCCTTCGCCCGCATTACCCAGGCCCTGAATGCCCAGGACCCGTCCGCTTCCTTTTTCCACCACTAATTCCAAATACATGAGATCTTTTTCAGGATAAAAATGGGCCCGGTCAAACTGGACCACAAAGGCGCTCACAGCATCAAAGCCCTCTTTTTTTGCGCTTTCAAGACTCAACCCGGCACTTGCCATGGAAATTTCAAAGAGCTTAATGACGAAACTCCCCACGGCCCCTTCAAACTCTGCCTTTCCGCCCGCCAGGTTCGTTCCGATGACGCGTCCCTGCCTGTTGGCCAAAGACCCCAGAGGCCAGTATCCTGGTTTTCCGGTGATCAGGTTGGTTATCTCAACGCAGTCACCCCCTGCATAGATATCGGGGTCAGACGTCTCAAGCCTTTCATTTACAACTATTGTCCCCTTGGAGGAGACCTCCAGGCCGGCCTTTATCGCAATATCCGAATTGGGTGTGACACCTGCGGCCATGATGACCATGTCTGCATTCAGGGTCCTCTTATCGGTGACGACCTTTTCTATGCGGGTTTCTCCCTCGAAACGTTTGACCTTTTCTCCAAGGTAAAATGAGACGTCATTTTCTTCTAAGTGATGCTGGGCCATGTGGGCCATGTTAGGGCTGATAATGCCTGGAAGTATCTGGTTCATAACCTCCACGACAGAGGTTTCAATACCCCATAGATCGGCCAGGGATTCAGCGATTTCAAGGCCGATGGCGCCTGCACCTATGATGACCGCTTCTCCCACCTTTCCTCCGGTCACCTCTTCTTTTATGGCAATGGCCTTATTAAGGTCTGAAACTGAAAACACGCCCTCGAGGTCGGAACCGGGAATGGAAAGGTTTCTGGGTCTGCTTCCGGTTCCCAAAACGAGCTTGTCATATGAGAGTTCATGTTCTTTTCCATTAAGGATATTCCGTATTAGAACGGTTTTTTTCTCCCGGTCGATTGAAAGGGCCTCGGTATTCGTTATGACATCAATATCTTTTGTGTCCTTAAAGAATTTTTCATCACGAAGCATATGGAAACTGGTTGCCTGGAGCTGGTCAGGGTCGCTCACGTCACCGGATATGAAATAGGGGATTCCGCACCCGCCATAAGAGATAAGATTGTCCCGATCCACCATTGTCACCCTTGAATCGGGATCGAGTCTCTTGAAATGGCACCCCGCCTTGGGACCTAAGGCCACGGCGCCAATTATAACAATATTCTGTGGCATTATAGGACTCCTTTGCTATTATTTTGATAGTTTGTCATGTTTATAGATCATGGCTGTAGGATTTTTCAATATTTATCTTTTACGCGGGAATTTTACATGTTATCGTGGTTTTGTCTCCAAAATCCCCCCTAACCCCCCTTTAAAAAGGGGGGAATTTAAAACTTCCTTTAAAATGGAGGGAACCAAAGCGTCCCCCTTTTTTAAAGGGGGATTGAGGGGGATTTTCAAATGAAAAGAAAGGATTTCTCGCATGTCGCTAAAACTCGATAGATTAAAATCATTCTCAGGAAGAAAGGGCCCTTTACTTCTTATTATCATGGACGGGGTTGGTGTGGGTCGAGAAGATGAGGGCAATGCAGTATATTTAGCTAAAACACCTAACATCGACCGTCTCATGTCATCCGGACTCTACTGTCAGCTTCGAGCACATGGTATTGCAGTGGGACTCCCAGCGGACAAGGATATGGGCAACAGTGAAGTGGGGCACAACGCATTGGGTGCGGGGCGGGTGTTTGAACAGGGCGCCCGCCTTGTCAATCGGGCCATTAAATCCTGCCGGATTTTTGAGTCGGAAGCCTGGTCTCATATTATACGCCGGGCTGAGGCAGGAGGTGCTGTCCATTTTATCGGTCTTTTATCCGACGGAAACGTCCACTCCCACATCGAGCAGCTATACAGTTTGATCGACAGGTGCGCTGAACTGGGAGTTAAACGGGTCCGTGTGCACGCGCTTTTGGATGGAAGGGATGTGGGAGAAAAATCGGCACTTGATTACGTGGTACCCACGGAGGAGAAATTACGAAAGATATCGAAGGAAAAGGGTTTCGAATATTGCATTGCGTCGGGCGGCGGTCGTATGAAGGTGACCATGGATCGTTACAACGCAGACTGGAACATAGTAAAAAAGGGCTGGGATGCCCATGTCCTCGGAAAGGCCAGGACCTTTCCTTCCGCAGGGAATGCGGTCAGGACCCTTTATAACGAAGATCCTGAAATAACAGACCAGTACCTGGATGCCTTTGTAATTACGGACGAGGAGGGCCGTCCGGTCGGTCCTATCGTGGACGGGGATGCAGTTATATGTTTCAACTTCAGGGGAGACCGCGCCATTGAAATCTCCCGTGCCTTTACGGAAGAGATTTGTCAGGAATTTGACCGTGGTCCGTTGCCGGATATCTATTATGCGGGTATTATGGAATATGACGGTGATACCCATATGCCACCTGAATTCCTGGTATGGCCCCCGGTCATTGATCGCACCCTGTGTGAATATCTGTGCACGGAAAAAATAACAAGCTTTGCAATATCCGAAACACAAAAATTCGGCCATGTGACTTACTTCTGGAACGGCAATCGTTCAGGGTACATTGATGAATCCTTAGAGACGTATGTTGAGATCCCTTCCGACAGGATTGAATTTGACAGGGCTCCTAAGATGAAGGCCCTGGAGATTAAAGACAGCGCCATTGAGATGCTGAAAAGCGGCAAGTATCGATTTGGCCGTTTGAATTTAGCGAATGGTGATATGGTTGGGCATACAGGTAATCTTGAGGCCGCGATAATCGCAATGGAGACCGTGGACCAATGTGTTGGTGAATTGCTTGAGGCTATAAAGGAGCTTGAAGGGATTGCGGTGGTGACCGCTGACCATGGGAATTCAGATATTATGTTCACCGTAGGCAAAAACGGGGAACGGCAGGTCAAGACCGCTCACACCCTTAATCCGGTTCCTTTTGCCATTTTTGATTCAGGATTCAACCGCGAATATGAAATGGCCGGTTTGAAAAAGCAGGGCCTTTCCAATGTGGCCGCTACCCTATTAAATCTGCTGGGATACGAGAAAGTGGAAGACTACGATCCATCCTTAATCAGAATGATCCCGGGATGAACCTATCCTAATCAAAGTCGTCGGCCGTAATATCCAGGACATTGAGCACTTCACTGAGTTGAGTGGTGCTTATGAGTCCCTGATCAAGCAATATGGCGCCAATGAGTCTGTGGATTCCTTTGCCCATATCCTCTATTATCTGAACCTTCATTGCCTCGGCTACCTGCTCTATGGTGGCGAATCCCTTTTCCACAGCTATGACCCCAAATCGTTTTTCATCATAATTCACAGCTATCTATGCCTCCGTTCTTCTCATTCGGTTGCTGCTCCCCAAATTTTTTCACCGCAATATGAATATTGATGGACCCGTAAAAGGTCCATCAATCCCGCATAGCGGGAGGATAGGCCTCCGGCTCGGAGAGGGTGGAAACATTTGAATTCACTTCAAATGGCGGGGTAGGGGGCGCCTTCCTTCTGCCGAGTAAAAAGGCGCGAAGCGACTTTTTACAAGGTTACCAATATTAGCCTTAAAATATTTAAAAATCTACGCGAAAATTGTAACAAGATGTAAACAGTGAAAAAGCTTGATCAAAACACGGGTTCATCCGGTTAATGAGTACGTCTCAAGACAACACATGATTCCAAGATTG
Organism: Desulfobacterales bacterium; assembly: GCA_021107495.1. GTDB lineage: Bacteria > Desulfobacterota > DSM-4660 > Desulfatiglandales > Desulfatiglandaceae > JAIOSR01. The sequence goes on from JAIOSR010000191.1 coordinate 8,356, forward strand.
AAGGTTGAAGCGGTCTTTTCGTAGTGACTGCTTGAAATCACCCCCGCATAGCGGGATCTTCGACACGCCGAGAAGCTCGGCCTCCGACCCGTAGGGCCTACGGCCCGGAGGGAATCTAAGAAAAGACTGCTTCAACCTTCCCATCTGCCAACTTCATCTGCGAACAGTTTCGCGGTACTCATTTACCGGATGATCCTCAAATTTTGAATGAAGTGTGGTTCCATGTTCGGGCATCGTGAATCGGAGGTCATTTGGATTGGTGGCCGTCCAAATTTCCGGCCCAGGGAATAACTATGGCCGAAGAAAACGGTGCATTTGTCACGTTTGAAGAATCCCCCTCTGATATCGAGAAAGACATGCTGGGATTTGACGTGGATCTCCAAAGGTCGGTTAGGAAGGAGGTAGCCCCATGGGTAAGAAGATATTGGTTGTCGATAACGACCGTCTGATATTGGAACTGATGACGGGTGTGCTTGAAAAAGAGGGACATGAAGTGTTAACGGCGCAGGACGGCATATCCGCCCTGGATATACTGGGGAACTGTGTCCCGGACGTCATGATTATTGACTTGATAATGCCTAATATCGGAGGGAAAACGCTATGCCGCATTATCCGTAAAATGCCGGAATTTAAGAACGCTTACATTATTATCCTTTCCGCCATTGCCGCCGAAGAAGATGAGGATTTCACTGAATTAGGAGCAGATTTATGTATTGCAAAGGGCCCGCTTGAGGAAATGGCACGGCATGTCCTTGATGCGATTGATCAATCGCATCGGACTTCATCTCACCCGCCCGGAGCAGTAGTGGGGGTTGAATCAATATATCCAAGAGAAATAACCAGAGAATTGCTCTCCGTCAAAAGGCATTTTGAGGTTGTCCTGGAGAGCATGTCTGAAGGGATATTGGAAATCACCGCTGAAGCAAAAATTGTTTATGCCAACCCGGTCGCTTTCTCCTTGGCCTGCAGACCGGAGGAAGAGCTATTGGCCTCAAATTTCATTGACCTTTTTTTGTCACCGGATCGCCATAGGATCCGGGACCTTTTCGACAGAGTGCTCAATGGGGCACAGACAATCCCTCTTGATTCGCCCGTGCAACTGAACGGCAGGCAGGTTTCGTTTCACCTCCAGCCCCTCAAAGACAAAGAGAATAGGGCCGTTGTTATTTTGAACGATGTGACAGATCAAAAACGCATGGAAGCCCAGCTTCTCCAGTCCGGGAAGATGGAAGCTGTCGGCACTCTGGCTGCGGGCATTGCCCACGATTTTAACAACCTGCTCATGGCCGTCCAGGCAAACGTCTCTTTAGCTCTTTTAGGCATGAACCCTTCACACCCGAATCATAAAAGGCTTAAAAGTATTGAAAAACGGGTTCAAAGCGGATCCAAGCTGACCGCCCAGCTTCTGGGATACGCACGGAAAGGCAGATATGAGATTAAGCTGGTCGGTCTTAACCGGTTGATAAATGAAATAGCTTATACATTCGGCAGGGCCAGAAAGGAAATCACGATTCACCGGGAGCTTGGTGAGGACCTGTTTCCCATTGAGGCGGATCAGGGGCAGATGGAGCAGGCCCTATTGAATCTGTTTATAAATGCCGCAGATTCCATGCCTACCGGAGGGAGTCTCTTCCTGAAGACGGGGAATACCAACCACGAGGAAATGAAGGGCAAGTTGTATGCACCTAAGCCCGGGAGCTATATCTTATTGACAATCAGGGACACCGGAACCGGTATGGACAATGAAACAAAGGAACGTATCTTTGAACCTTTTTTTACCACCAAAGAAATGGGAAGAGGAACCGGGCTCGGACTGGCTTCGGTCTACGGTATTATCAAGGGACATGGCGGATACATAGATGTTGAATCCGAGAAGAGTGTCGGCACGATTTTCAGTATTTACCTGCCCGCTGCAAAAGCAGAGGCAAGTGCATATACAGAGGAAAAAGAAGGGCCCATTGAAACCTCCCGGGGATCAGAAACAATATTACTGGTAGATGACGAGCAAATGATTGTTAAAGTTGCTAAGCAGATGATAGAGGTACTCGGCTATGAGGTCTTGACGGCTAACGGTGGTAAAGAGGCCATAGAGGTCTATGAGACGAGCAGAGACAGGGTTGACATCGTCGTCTTGGATATGGTTATGCCGGAGATGGGTGGTGGAGAGACATATGACAGATTGAAGGAGATCAACCCTGACATAAAGGTTCTCCTCGCAAGCGGCTATAGCATCGACGGTCAGGCAAAGGAGATATTAGGGCGGGGTTGTAACGGGTTTGTTCAAAAACCATTCAATATGGAAAAGTTATCCGGGAAAATCAGGGAGATTCTGGATGCTTGACGCCTGGCGCGGGTAGCGATTATACCGGTGGAATAACAAAGAAAATACCGAGTCACTCATAAAGCGGGCCGATGAGGCCATGTACAAGGCCAAACGCGAGGGCAGAAATCGTGTGTGCGTGGCAGGAGAAAAATAAATACTTTTACTGCCTGGAAATTGCACCTTTAACGCTCTCCATTAACTTGTCCATATCCGGACCGGACCGGTTCAGAAAAATAACAAACAAATAAGGTCCCCG
>JAIOSR010000361.1 GCA_021107495.1 Desulfobacterales bacterium
GTTATCAATATTTTATCTTCCTTTTGTTCTTAGCGACCCTTGTGACAATCAGTTTCATTGACCTTGACCACCAGATTATCCCTAACATTCTGTCCCGTTCGGGTATTGTCATAGGTTGGGCGGTTTCTGCCATTAGTTTTATTGCCATGCATAAGGTCATCATTCCCGACTTTTTGTCAGGACCCGGGGTCATTAAGCAAAATACGGGCTACTTTGTACCGGGAGATATTTCCTGGTTTGATTCACTGATAGGCATCATAGCAGGATACGGCTCCCTTTTTCTTATAGAAGTTGTTTTTAAATACCTAACCGGAAAAGAAGGGATGGGGCGTGGCGATGCAAAACTGCTGGCCATGATCGGCGCATGGATGGGCTGGAGACCCTTGCTCCCAATCGTAATGATTGCTTCGCTCACAGGAGCGGTGATCGGACTGTTGGCAGGCAAGGGCTTTGGCGTGAGGATCCCTTTCGGCCCCTTTCTCTCTATTGGAGCGATCATCTATTTGTTTTTTGGCCCTCAATTGGTATCCTGGTATTCTAGTTTACTGGTTTTTTAAGGAGACCTGATTTTGCGATTTCCCTTCTACAGTTTGAGGACCGGGGTCATTGCCCGTCTGGCCTTTTTAATCCTCTCCGCAATGCTCCTGATCAATATGGTCATGGTAAAATTTTCGGAAAAGGATCTTATCGATGCCAAACTTCAAACAGGCCGTTTGCTTCTCAATTCCATAGAACAAAAGGTGGGAAATCATATCACCAGTCAGCACAGGACATGGGCACAACTTAAATCGGACAGCCGCTTTAAAAAAGAGATAAACCGGTTACTCCGGGCAGGAGGTTTTTCAGGGGCACTGGTGGTCAACAGGAACGGCGCTAAGGTTCTCGAATACGGTTCATGGGGCGAAAGGGAACAGGAGGGCCTTTCTATTTGCCGGGATACTTTAGTCGCAAAAAGGCATTCTTGTAATTTTTCCGGCAGTATCTGGGGTGTAATCTGGCTTGCCAATGAAAGGGTCAAGATATCTTCTCCCCTCCTCTTTGACGGCCGTTTTCTGGGCGCCATGACCATCTATGCCGAGCTAAAACCCTTATATGAGAAACTGAGAAAATCAGAAAAGATCGTCCTAATCTACATCCTCCTGAATACAATTATTCTTGTCCTGTTCGGTATCTATCTTCTATCCAGGACAGTGGTCAGGCCGATCCACAGGCTTCTGAGTATTACTGAACAATTTAAGAATGGTGAACCATTTCCAAATTTAGCGGATTCCTCCCCCAATGAAATCGGCAGACTCTCTCGATCCCTGAATATGATGCTTAAGCGCCTCGATGAAAATAAAAAAGAGTTAAAGGCCCATATTTCTTCCTTGGAGAAGGCCAATCAGGATCTCAGGCAGGCCCAGGACGAAATAATTAAATCAGAAAAGCTGGCATCGGTCGGTCGTCTGGCTGCCGGCGTGGCCCACGAAATCGGTAACCCCATTGGGATTACCTTAGGCTATCTGGAATTGCTAAAGGACGAGACCTTGAGCAAAGAGGAAAGCCGGGATTTTCTGAAACGTATGGAGTCTGAGATTTCGCGAATCAGTCAGACTATCAGGCAACTTCTCGATTTTTCAAGACCCGCAAGTGGTGAAATGGAACAGACCGGCATTCACGACCTGATTATGGAAACGGTAAATATGCTAAAACCCCAGCCAATGATGGCCCATATTAAAATTCGCCCTGTCCTTCAAGCATCAAAAGATGCTGTACGGGCAGATCCCAACCAGTTAAAACAGGTCTTTCTAAACATCATCATAAATGCAGCAGATGCCATGACAAATGAAGAGGTTTCTAATGATGAGATCGCCGGGACCCTGATAATAAAAACCATTGATGCGGGAGACTCCATAGAACTTCGGTTTGAGGATACGGGAACAGGTATTTCTCAACAGGAACTGGCCCATGTCTTTGATCCCTTTTATACAACCAAAGATACCGGTACGGGTACAGGTCTCGGCCTGTCGGTTTGTTACAGGATAATAGAAGGTATGGGAAGAAGCATTCGAGCGGAAAGCACTCAGGATGAAGGGACCACGATCATAATTGACATTCCCCTTTATCATGAAGGTTCACGGACCCCGGCATTGGAGAGGGCAGGGGATAAGGAGATTGTGGTTTAAGTCACAACTGAGATATGATAATTTCAGAGGTTAAATCCCAAATCACAAGCACCAAATTACAAATACCATGCCAAAGGCCCGATCGCAGGATTTACGCTTCGCTTCGACAGACAAGAATCTCAAGCTACAATATGCAACACGCGGCGCAAGCGCCTGTGCTGCGCGTGATCAAAACCGAAGTAAAAAACGAACGTCCAACATTGAACATCGAACGTCCAACGTCGAATTATGGTACGCCTTCGACGTTCGATGTTGAGCGTTTGATGTTCGACGTTCATCTTTTTCCTGTTTGTTATTTGTGATTTATTTTGTATCAGGTCTTGCTCGACACTTATTAAACCGGTAAGAAACAGAATGGACGGAGATAAACTATGTCTCAACAACGTGTACTCATAATTGATGATGAAAAAAACATGCGCCATATGCTTGAGGTCATGCTGAGCAAGGCCGGCTATGCCGTTGAAAGCGCGGCAGACGGCACTGAGGCCCTTCAACATATGGAGGCGTCTGATTTTTATTTTGTCCTCTGCGATATCAAGATGCCTCACATGGACGGAATGACCTTTCTAAAAAATGCCATGGAGATATACCCGGAAAAGACCTACATAATGATGTCCGCATACGGGACAATTGAAACAGCGTGCGAAGCAATGAAAGCCGGGGCCTATGATTACATATCCAAGCCCTTTAAAACGGATGAGGTCCTTTTGACATTAAAAAAGGCCGAAGAGCGGGAACGGCTGAAAGAGGAGAATCTCAGGCTAAAAGCAAAAATCCGTGAAATAGAAAAAAAATATTCTTTTGGAAGCATAATCGCCCGAAGTGAGGCCATGGCCCATGTCTTTGATCTTGTCCGCACGGTTGCCGATCACAAGACCACTGTATTAATCACAGGTGAAAGCGGAACCGGAAAGGAATTGATCGCAAAGGCCATCCATGCGAGCGGTAGCAGGTCAACCGGTCCAATGGTGACCATAAACTGCGGTGGTATCCCGGAAAATCTCCTTGAAAGCGAATTGTTCGGATACAAGAAAGGGGCATTTACCGATGCCGTCAAAGACAAGCCCGGCCGGTTTGAAGAGGCTGACGGGGGTACCATATTTCTGGATGAAATCGGTGAAATGCCCTCGTCTCTACAGGTAAAGCTTTTGCGCGTTCTCCAGGGAGAAGAGATCACTCCTTTGGGAGACATAGGCTCAAAGAAGGTTGACGTGCGGATCATTGCCGCAACATCAAAGGACCTGAATAAGGAGGTGAAAGAGGGCCGATTCAGGGAAGACCTCTTTTACCGGATAAACGTCATGACCATTCACCTTCCCCCGCTGAAAGAGAGACGGGGGGACATCCCCTTGCTCGTTGGCTATTTCATTGACCAGTTCAATAAGAAACTGAAAAAGAATATCGAGGGGCTTTCTTCGGAAGCAACCCCACTCCTCATGGAGTACGACTGGCCCGGGAACGTCAGGGAACTTGAAAATTCCATAGAAAGGGCGGTCCTGCTCGCCACGGGCCCCTATATCACGCCCGCTGAACTGGCGCAGGAATCCTTCCAGTCTGTTGGTCCCGTGGAAGCGCTTTCCATTAAAAAGGCTTCCAAACGCCTGGAACGAAATCTTATCGAAAAGGCCCTGAAAATCACGGGTGGCAACCGAAGCCAGGCTTCTAAAATTTTAGAGATCAGCCGTCCTATTCTGCTCTCCAA
>JAIOSR010000180.1 GCA_021107495.1 Desulfobacterales bacterium
CTTTTGACATATTATTTACCTCCGGCAGATTTACATAAAAACAATTAATTGCGCTGTTATCAGTTTACTATATGTATCTGAAAATGCAACTATTGATGATGATTGAGATGCGGGGTTAGATGACGGTAGGGCCAAGGCACCAATTGAAATTGTAAAGAAAGAGCTTCAAAAGGGCCTTTTTTTCGCCTCAAAACATGTTTTTGGTGCTGTGTGAACAGGGGAACGTTTCTTTTCGGGAACATTATCAAGGAATTTGACAAGGACGCATATTAAAATGGACCCAGTTCGACAAATCGCATTTGGATATTCAACTCAATGTAACATTAGATGTGGTCATTGTGTTGCCGCAGACGCGTCGCCCGGAACCGCAAAAATGGACCTTGACCGGGCGAAAGATATTATTCAAGAGATGGCCCGTTGTCATGTCACGGGCATAAGTTTTACAGCAGGCGAACCGTTTTTGTTTCTTGATGATATCTGCAAATTGATTCAGCTTTGCAGGGAAAATAGGATCTATTCAAGAATTGTTACCAACGGATACTGGGCAAAGACACGGGAACATGCGGATCGTGTCGTTTCAGAATTGATGTTGAAAGGTTTGTCGCAATTACGGCTCAGTTACAGTCGCTGGCATCAGCAACATATTAACCGTAAAAACATAGTTCACGCGGCTTTAAGCTGTCAAAAACATGGTCTTGATTATTTTATCTCCTTTGTTACTGATTTTTCGAAACAGGATGATTCGTTTGAACAGTTTCTGCGGGATCATCACCTAAAATATTTTCCGGAGCCTGTCATTTATTTCGGCCGTGCAGGAGAATTCGATCGCCAACGGGTGTTTACGGATTATCGACCCAATGTGTGTTCAATGAATCCATACCTTTCTCCGGAACTGGACATGTTTGCTTGTTGTGACGGGGCAAATCGATTTTCAAAAACAAACTTTTTATATCTTGGAAACCTTCGCAATGATAACATCGACGCGTTGTTTCGTAAAAAGGAAACCAATGTATTGTATAATCTTATCAGGACCATGGGGCTTACAAACATGGCCTCCTATTTAGGATTCAAGGCCCGTGAAATTGTTCAATATAGAAAGTGTGAGTTGTGTGAAAAACTCTTCAACTCCAAAGAAAATCTGAGCATTCTGACAGAATCGGCTACCACGGATTTAATCAACTGGCGGCGGTGAGGCCTGCAAACGACAAAGACAAAGGGGAGATATCTAATTTGCCGAAGCACGTTTTGCTCCGCTGCTTTGATTTTTCTTTTTGAAGACTTTCTGAACCTCGACAGACCTGCCGTCAAGTTTCGCGTTATTGAATCCTTTGCGGACCTTTTTGGCAGAACTCTTTTCAACTTCGAAAAATGAAAATTCCCGATTCAGCTCTATCTCGCCGATCATGCTCGACCGAATACCTGCCTGGTCGCAGACAAGACGAACAATAGCTCCCTCATTGATCTTATCAAGCCTGCCGACACTTATAAAAAAGCGCTCCGTCTTTTTTCCACTGAGACGATTTTTCCTTTTCACGGGTCTTAAAACCGATGCTTTTTTAGCTCCCTTTCCGGGTTTAGTCTTAACATTGATATCTCCGGCATCGCGATAGTATTCAAGAAACCGGTTAAACTCCGCTGACACAAAACGCTTTATCAGTTCATCCTTGTCAAGCCCTTTCAGGGCATCGTAAACAGCCGGAAGATAATCTGCTATCTCCACATGGTTCACATTGGTTTGAACGATCTTCTCCACCAGACCAAAAAGCTGTTTTTCACATATGGCCCTGCCGTTCGGCAATTTACCAAACTCGAATTTGATATTTCGTTTCTTTTCAAACTCCTTAACCCGACGCGTTTCCTTCATGTTTATCAGAGCTATTGAGGCTCCTGACTTACCGGCACGTGCGGTCCTCCCGCTGCGATGTGTATATATTTCCCCTTCATCAGGCAATCTGTAATGTATTACATGGGTGATATTATCTACATCCAGCCCCCTTGCAGCGACATCTGTCGCCACAAGAATCCGGACATTCCGTTGTCTGAACCTGCGCATCACATAATCACGCTGGGCCTGCGACAGATCGCCATGAAGTGCTTCGACCTGATACCCGTCCTGCATGAGTGATTCGGCTACGGTACGGGTTTCTTTCCGGGTTCGGCAGAAAACCAGGCCGAAAATATCGGGGGTATAGTCTATGATCCTTTTCAGGCCATGATATCTGTCTTTCTCGTGAATGACATAGCATGTATGCTCTATGTTTGCAGGACTGCTGATTTTCCCGCCCACAGTCACCTCCACCGGATCGGTAAGATAATTACGGGCTATGGAAACAACTCCCTTTGGCATGGTTGCCGAAAAAAGCCATACTCTCCTGTTTCCCGGAATTTTCTCCAGGATGCTGTCAATATCTTCCTGAAAACCCATGCTCAGCATTTCATCAGCTTCGTCCAGAACGGTATGCGTCACCTCAGAGAGCTTGACTGCCTTCCGGTTTATAAGATCCAGCAGCCTGCCCGGAGTTGCGACTATAATCCGGGCGCCCTTTTTGATCTGCATTATCTGGTTTGAAATGCTTGCCCCGCCGTAAACAGCCACAATATGGATGTCTTTCATGTGTCCGGCAAATTTTTTCAGATCAGCCGTAATCTGCATGCACAGTTCCCTTGTGGGACACATAACTAGTCCCTGGGGCCTGGGAAGAGCCATGTCCACATTCTGAATCAAAGGCAGTCCGAATGCGGCGGTTTTTCCCGTACCTGTCTGGGCAACCCCCACAAAATCCCTTTCACCTGAAAGAAGTACGGGGATCGCCTTTTCCTGAATAGGCATCGGAGTCTGAAACCCCAACTCTTTAACTGCCTCGATCAATTCTTTTTTAAGCCCTAATTCCTTGAAGTTCATTCAAATACTCCTTTAAAAAAAATAGCCGGAAGCGGAGACAAGCACCGCTTCCGGCTCATGTTATCCATAAAAAAAACCGTCCGGCTACGTCCGGACGGTAATACATTCGAGAGTCTCTATCGGCCGGAGACCCTGATTTCATTTCAGATTCGCTCCGGCCTTTGGAACAGTTTTGATGTTTATACTCCTATTAAACGGATTTTACAACCTTTTTAGGAATGTCAAAAGTGATGGGGTCGTAAAAAGTCCATCAATCCCGCATGGCGGGAGGCAGGCCTCCGGTTCAGAGAAGGTGGAACCATTTGAATTTACTCCAGATAACGGGAGAGGGGTAGCCTACCTGCGGTCGGGAGCACCCCCCATTAGCGGGCAGATCCGGAGCGTTCGGTTTCCGGGTTGCGGTCGGCGGGGAGACCGATCATGGGAAAAACGATGAATGACCAATGGCTAATGACTTTGCTCAGCCCAAAATATCAATAATCGTGGCCAGCATCTCGTCCTTGGTCTTTATGACCGTCAAATTTGCCTCGTAGCCCCTCTGGGTCGGAATGATATCGGGGATCTCTTCAGCCAAATCCACATTGGACATTTCCGTTTCCACCTGCTCGTCGTCAATGTATTTCGTCCCGATGGCACCAGGTGTGTCTATCCGGCTGATGTCGACCTTCACGCTACCTCTCTCGCCTTCGTGTAGCAGGGCGCTACTCTTTTTGAATTCTTCGGACTCCACGTTGGCTATGTTATTGGCCGTGACTCCCATCTTGGTCCCAAAGGCCTTAAGGGCTGAGATATTGTTATCCACCGAAAAAATCATCATGGACCTCCTTTATTCAGGTTAAATTATTTGGCTCCTCATTGGAATCTGTGGTTAATATTCAATAAAAAATTGAGAGAGAGCTTGAAGTCACAATTTTTTCTGCTCATATTATTGCAGTTGTAACAGCAGCTATACCCAATGAGCGGGTTATTAACCCTTTCCATTTAAACACAAATTAATAACCATAGATTTTTGTGAGGAGCCTATTATTCAGCGGGGCATTGCCGTGGAAAACCGTGGTTTTACAAAAGGCCTCATTGGATGGTTTCAGCAGGATGTCTTGCACGGGGGAGGAGATATGCTTACCGTCAGGCAACCCTGCCGCCATGTCCCCAAAGTGGGATTTAGGCCAGTGGCTTTGCGCCCCGCTCTTTCGAGCGGTTTGCCCTTTTCCAACGGCCTATATATCGGCAGGTATGAATATGAACTTTAGTAAAAAGATCGTTTATTGAAAAAAAGGAAATAGTGAAAGAAGACGGGTCGCGTCTACACTCTTGTCTGATTTATATATCGAAATCAAAGCATTAAGTCTTGTTAAAAAAAGGGATCTGTGTTTAATAGGGGACATTATATCCGGAAGTTCCTTGAAGAATTAGAGATTAAAGGGAAGGCTGAGCAGTAAACTTCAGGAGGTTGTCAGAGAATAGGCTCCTGCTTCGATCGGCCAAAAAACGGGACTGCCTGTCCGGCACATCGCAGCGTCGCTACGCGCCCTGCCGGGTGGAGGAGGTATGGAAAATGGCAAAAGATAAGAAGCGTTATGAAGACCTTAATCAAGTTGTGAAAGACCTGGTATTGAACGCCGGGGCCATAGACGTGGGTGTCGTCACAACCGAGACCCTGGAGGGCGGGCCGCCGTCGACCGATCTGTCTTACGTATTGGATGGCGCCGAGTCGGCCATAGTTTTCGCCCTGCCGCTGGACCAGGAAAAAATTGAGCGATTCCTGCGGAAAGAGGACTTTGCCGGGCATTGCCAGGACAACGCCCGCATCAACACCCTTGCAAGCGGCATGGCCCTGGAATTGGCCCGCTTTCTGGAAATGAAGGGGCATGCCGCCGTTCCGGTAGAATCGAACTTCTTCTACAGGAAAGACACGCCTCGGGGTATACTTGACGAAAAACCGACGATTTCGCATCGCTACCTGGCCGTGCGCGCCGGCATCGGACACTTCGGGCTGTCCGGCAACGTCATCCGGAAAAAAGAAGGGGCGGCCATCATTTTGGGTTCCGTGGTTACGGACGCCCAACTGGTGCCCACGGAATCCCTGCCTGCCGGGGATAACTACTGCGACGAGTGCCGGCTGTGTCTTTCCGCTTGCGCCTCCGGCCTGATGCACCCGAACGAAAAAGCCACCGTCACTTTGGGCGGGGTTGAATTCTCCTATGCCAGACGGCAGAGTTACAACCGTTGCGACTACGTCTGCGGCGGGTTTACCGGGCTGTCCGGGTCAGGCAAGTGGTCCACCTGGTCGCCGGCGCGGTTCCCGATACCTGAAAAGGACGAAGAGTTCCTGGGCGCCATCCGCAGCGCTGTCAAGCCGTATGCCTATCGGCCCAGACCGGGCATTGGCTTTTACCATCCCCTCCTGCCGGGCAACAAGGGGCAGATGACCTGCGGCCATTGCCAGTTCATCTGCCATCCTGACAAGGACGTCCGGACTATGCGTTTCAAAATGCTGACAGAGGCCGGCGTGGTCATCCAGATGGAAGACGGATCACTGAAGGCCGTTTCGCCCGAGGAGGCCCGGGAACACCTGTCAGCCATGAGCCCGGAAGTGCGGAAGCTGTATGAAAAAGTAACCTGACCTTCACTGCAGTCGGATCCGGCACATACCCAATGAAAATGGACACTGAAACGTAACTGATAGGAGGTGTCCAAATGGCGAGAATGAAAGGCATCCCATGACTTCAGAACCAAAATCCATGACCCGAGAAACGGCCAAGGCCTTTCTGGATTCCCATTCTGTAGAGGAATACATCCTTCTGGATGTTCGTCAGGACTATGAGTATGAGGAGTTTCACCTTCCTGGAGCCAAATTGATTCCTCTACCTGAATTAGCGGATCATCTGGATGAAATGAGTCGTGAAAAGCCAACCATCGTTTACTGTGCATCCGGAGGCCGGAGCGCTGCCGCTGCCCTCCTCTTGAGTGGACAGAGATTTAAGGAGGTGTATAACCTCCTGGGTGGGGTCATGGCGTGGCGGAATGAATATGCAGTGGGTCCGTCTGAACTGGGTATGGACTACTTCTCCGGCAAAGAGACCCCTCTGGAAATTCTGGCCCTTGCCTTCAAGATGGAGGACAATCTGGGCTCTTTCTACGCTGAAAATGCATCCTCGGCAAGCAGTCTCGATCTCAAAAAGACCTTTATGAAGCTGGCCGGTTTCGAGGAAGGACATAAGGCTAAGGTCTTTGCCATGGCCAAAGCCTTTGAGCCCTCCCTGGATGGCAAGGAAGACTTTGCAAGCGGCACTTACGCGGACGCCCTAGAGGGGGGGATGGGTGCTGAACCATTCCTTGAGGAGAACCGGGAGTATTTTCAAACACCCAAAGGTACGCTAGAAGCGGCCATGATGTTTGAAGCGCAGGCCTTAGATCTTTATATGCGCTGTACGGAAAGCGCATCGTTTGAGAAGGCTGTAACTGTGCTTCACCAATTGGCCCAGGAGGAAAAGTCACACCTTAAGATCCTGGCAAAGCTCATGGAGAGCTTGAAACCTTCGCACTGAGGATTGACGCCCGCCTTTTTCAGAGTTTTACACTCTCTGGAAGGAGAAAATTCATGAGACAGAAGACCCATCCGGACACAAAGCCGCCCCAATATGAAACCCTGCCTTTTTATTCGGCCAATGGACGCCAACAGGTGATAAAGTCGGCACTCCTGAAAATACCGGGTGTTTTTCTCACCGGTATTTTCTTTATGCTCTGGTCATGCACATATTCCCCCCGGGTGCATGCGGATGAGCAAGCGCAAGCAAGGGTTATGCCTGATTATCTTTCCGTGGAAGAGACCCAGTCGGCCAAGGTCTATAAAGAGGCCGTGCCGGCAGTGGTGACAATATTTACCTCACAGGAAGTGATTCATAAGGGAGAGACTGCAAAAAAAGGGGGTATTGGCAGCGGCGTCATTATTTCAGCAGAGTGCCATGTGCTTACAGCGGCTCATGTGGTCAGGGGCGCTTATGAGATCGTCGTAAAGACGCAAGACGGAAAGATGCGGCCGGCAGAGCTTCTTTTCAGCGAGACGGGTGCGGACATAGCCCTGATAAAACTCGTTACGCCCGCACCCGAGCTAAAGCACGCCGAACTGGGAGATTCGGATCGGCTGGTGGTCGGGCAATCGGTTTATGCCATAGGTAGTCCATATGGTCTGGAGAATTCTTTTTCAGTAGGGCACATCAGCGGGTTTCGCAGCTTCGACCGCTATTATGACGGTGCGATTCAGGCCAAATTTCTCCAAACCGATGCCGCGATCAACATGGGAAACAGCGGTGGTCCTCTGTTGAACTCGAAGGCCCAGGTCATCGGGATAGCCTCCCAGATCGTCAGTGTTTCAGGGGGCTTCCAGGGGATCGGATTTGTTGTGCCCATCAATACGGCGAAGGAGTTGTTGTCTCTCAAAGACCGGGTCTGGTTAGGCATCGAAGGCATCTATTTGAACAGAGAGGGGATCTCCAAGCTGATGAACCGCGATCTGAAAGGAGGTCTGCTCATCGAACGAGTTGCAAAGGGGAGTCCCGCGGACAAGGCCGGCTTGAGAGGTGGCTCAGTCCCGTCACGGATGCTGGGCCGAGATTTCTTGCTGGGCGGAGATTTGATCGTGGAGTTCGGTACCCGGGAGGCCTGCAATAGCGATTGCCTGGTAGAGGCTAA
>JAIOSR010000084.1 GCA_021107495.1 Desulfobacterales bacterium
AAGGTACAACCCACAAGGGACCTCCCTTCAAAGCTGGGCATAGAGGAATTTTTGCGGGTCAACATGGGTAAGGTGGGTTCCGGGTATGTGGCTACGCCGCTTCCCAGGGCCGCCGGCTCTGTCACCACGTTGACCAGGGCGGAGGGCATTCTTCGAATACCGGCCCTGTCCGAGGGCATTTCCCATAATGAAGAGGTCGAGGCCGAACTCCTCGTGGAGGAGAACGAACTCTTAAATACCGTTGTCGTCATCGGCAGTCATGACATCACCATTGATATCTTAGCCGACGAAATCAGGCGTAATGGACGTAATATCCGCATTTCGTCGGGTAATGTGGGGAGCCTCGGCGGGCTGATCGCGTTAAAAAAGGGGACATGTCACCTTTCAGGATCCCATCTTTTGGACACGGATACCGGCCAGTACAATATCTCGTACATCAAGAAATACTTAAAAGGGGTTAAGGTCAGCGTCTTTAACCTGGTGCTGAGGGACCAGGGATTGATCGTGGCAAAGGGGAATCCAAAGGGTATTAAGGGGATCGCCGATCTTGTCAGGGATGATATAACCTTTGTCAACCGCCAGGCCGGATCGGGGACCCGCGTTCTCTTTGATTACAAGTTAAATCAATCAGGGATAAAGCCGGAATCAATAAGGGGATATGACCACGATGAATTCACCCATATGGCCGTGGCAGTGGATGTTTTAAGTGGTGCGGCAGACTGCGGCATGGGCATATTTGCTGCGGCCAGGGCCCTGGATCTGGACTTTGTTCCAATGGAACGGGAACAGTACGACCTGATTATTCCAAGTGCAATGCTGGATCAGCCCAATATCCAGACAGCTCTGGAGACGATCCGGTCCAGGCATTTCCGTGAAAGGGTCCTTTCCCTGGGTGGCTATGACCCATCCGAGAGTGGCCGGCTATGGATGGAAGTGGAAGGAGGGTGAGATGGTACCATTCAAGTTAAGATCAAGACAGTGGCTCGTTGATGAACAGGATCGCATCATCATGGGCGAGGGCAGGAAAGAGATCCTGGAGACCATCGAAAGGACAGGATCGATTAACCAGACCGCAAAGATAATGAAGATGTCCTACAAGGGGGCCTGGGGCAAAATCAAGGCAACCGAACAGTATCTGAATTACAGGATTGTTAATACCGACAGGAAAAAGGGGACGTGGCTGACAAAGGAGGGCAAGGAACTCCTTGAAAAATACAGTCTCCTTAAAAAGAGGTGTTTGCAAGAGGATAATAAAATTTTCTCCGGTATATTCGGCCGGAAAGAAAAATAGATTCTGCAAATACAAAAGCGAAAGTGACGATTACAAATGTTTACACGAAAGACTGAACCACCGGTTATTTCTATTGTCGGCTTTTCCGGTTCGGGAAAGACAACCCTTCTGGAAAAGCTGATCCCTGAACTCACACGGCGCGGCATCAGGGTGGGGACTATCAAGCATCATTTGCACGATTTTGATATGGATAAACCCGGGAAAGACAGCTGGCGGCATAAGCAGGCAGGCGCGGCCGTAACCATTATATCTTCTCCTTCCCGAATCGGGATGTCGATGGACGTTGATCATGATCACAAGCCGCATGAACTGGCCCCCTTTTTTGACGGTGTGGACATAATCCTGGCCGAAGGGTATAAACGAGAAAATAATGCCAAATTGGAAGTCTTCAGACCCGAGGTCCATGAAAAACCCCTGTCACAAGGTGACGAACATCTGATGGCCCTTATAAGCGATGCCCCGGTGGATATCGGGGTCCCCCGGTTTTTGACAGATGATATCGAAGAGTTGGCCGATTTTTTGATAAACCGTTTCAACCTGGTTCAGGCAGTTACCATAACAAAGCGAGAAGCGGTTTCATGAATTTTTGTTAAGGATCAGCGACCGGTACCCAATATCATTCCGACAAGTAAAATCTACCTATCCACATGTTATCATTAGATAAAAAATAAAATTTCAGAAAATTAACAGGGCTGATTTTTTCTTAAGGCTAAATTCTTCTTGAAAGCTAATGATTGTAATTATAGAAATAGAGTAACCTTGAACGTTCAAAACCCTGTCGAAGATCCCCGCACATAGTGCGGGGGAATCTGTGGACGCCCACGAATTTAAAGAGGATAGACAATGATTGGTATTCCATTTATAATTCAAATTCCGTCAGGCCTTTCAATGCAGGCTTTCTATGGCAGTGATATCCTCCAGATGATAATCCATGCAGGGCTGATGGTGAAATTCGTCCTGCTGGTCCTTTTGTTTTTTTCAGTCGTCTCCTGGTCCATTATATTTGTGAAACTCAGGTTATTGAATAAGGCAAAGCGTGAGACGGAAGAGTTTTTGGAACTTTTCTGGGAAAACAGGGATCTGAAAGAGATTTACAAAACATGTGAAGATCTAACATATAGCCCGGTGGCCCGTCTTTTCAGCAGTGGATATGCTGAATTCAACCGGATTCGAAAAATTCAGTCGTCTTTAGATCCACAAGAGGACCGGGATGCGCCGGGTGGAGAAGCATCCCTGAGGTCCCAGCAGGCCATTATGGACAATCTGAAGCGGTCCTTGAGAAAGGCGACCATTGACCAGACAAGCAGGTTGGAGAGAGGGATAAGCTTTCTGGCCACCACCGGAAATACTACCCCCTTTATCGGTCTATTCGGAACGGTTTGGGGGATTATGGAGTCTTTTCGAAGCATCGGACTTAAGGGCGCCGCCAGCCTCGCGGTTGTGGCGCCGGGAATTTCCGAGGCACTGATTGCCACGGCCGCAGGCCTGGTAGCCGCAATACCGGCGGTTGTGGCATTTAACTATTATAGCCACAGGATTGCTGCGCTCGGGTCGGAAATGGATATCTTTACGTCTGATTTCTTGAGCACCGTGGAAAGACAGTTCTTTAAAAAGCAAAAGATTAGCAGTCTAAGCAGATAGGACACATGCAGGCCAACAATAACAAAAAATTCATGTCGGATATCAATGTCACGCCGCTTGTTGACGTGATGCTTGTCCTTCTTATCATTTTTATGGTTACAGCTCCCATGATGATGCAGGGTGTGGAGGTCAACCTTCCCCAAACCACGGTAAAGCCCATCAAGACCCGGGAAGATCCTTTGATATTAACGGTTAACAAGAAAAGGGAAATTTACCTGGAAAACTACCGGATCGAGCTTGACGGCCTGGAGAAAAAGGTCAAAAAGATTTTTCAAAATCGCAGAGACAAGGAAATCCTTTTGCGGGCGGACAAGGATGTACCATACGGATTTGTCATCAAAGTCATTTCGAGGATCAAGAGGGCAGGGATTGATAAATTAGGTATGGTCACCGAACCCGTGGACTGACTTTTATGAAAGCCCTATTGGCCAAACCCGATTCCAATAACATGATGGACCCGAAATGGAGCAAGATGCTGATCCTTTCCCTGTTCCTTCATGTAGCGATTTTTTCAACGATCCTGTTTGTTCCGGGTTATATGCCCACACCCCGTATTAGAGGTACGGTGTATGAAGAGAACCTGGTGGAGATGCCGGGCCCGGCCCGGTCAAAGACACAAACAAGTGCTAAGGCAAAGACGGGTAAAAGACTGTCCGCTCCCAAAAAAGCCGCCCCGACCAGGCGTATTCGCCGGACGGATAAGAAAAAAAAGCCGGTTGTCATCGCCAAAAGGACCCTTGCAGCCAAAAAGAAGAAGCCCGGGAAACCGAAAGTATCTCCATCCAGGCTAATAGACCGGGCCGTGTCTAAAATCGAAAAGAAGGTAAAGGCCGAAAAAAAAGATCCTATTGGGCAGGCCATTACCAGGATTGCAACGCGGGTCAAGACTGCCGGCTCGCAAGGCTCTGCCGGGGGTCTGGCAACTGACGGGATTATTATTGCGATGTACAAACAGGAGGTGGAAGACTGGATCAAGAGCAACTGGTCCTATGCGGTTGATCTTACAAGCCCCGAGAGACAAAAAGACCTCAAGGCCGTCGTGGTGGTAAAGGTTAAAAGCAATGGCACTATCATTAAATCATGGTTTAAAGAGCGATCTAAAAGTGTAATTTATGATCAGTCGGTTCTAAAGGCGGTTGAGCGGTCGGACCCACTACCCCCTTTTCCGGAAGGCTACAGAAGGACCTTTGATGAATTTGAAATCAACTTCGATCTCAGTGACCTGGAGGAACAATGACCTGGAGGCTGCTATATTCCATGGGTTCAAGTTTAAGAAATTTCCGTGGCCCTAAGGACGCCGGTTTTAGGTTTTGTCGATTAGGGGTCCTGTTCCTTGTCCTTTTTTTTATTCCGGGGCAGAGTTTCGGCAGGATATATATCGATATCAATGCCCCTTCTATTCGAAAATTCAAAATTGCCATCCCGGATTTTAGATATTTGACCTCCCAAAATGAGCACCCGGACCTGATCACAAAGCTGCCGGGTGTAATATCCAATGACCTTGATCTCAGCGGCTATTTCAACCCCATGGATAAGGACGCCTTCCTGGAGAAAAAGGACGCACCGCTTACCCTTGAAGGTATTCGTTTCAAGGACTGGACCGTTATCGGCGCGGACCTTCTTTTAAAGGGCGGTTATATCTGCATAGGCCGCAGTCTGGAAGTGGAGGTCCGGCTGTTTGATGTATTTCAGGGTCGGCAGATTTTCGGGATGAGGGCACTGGGAGATGTGGGGCGTTACCGTTATCTGATGCACAGGATTGGAAACCAGATCATTCGAATTTTGACAGGTCATGAGGGTATCTTTCTTACTAAACTTGCTTTTGTGGGAAATTCTTCCGGTCACAAAGAGATATATATATGCGACTATGATGGGCATAATGTGCGCCAGGTAACAGCGGACAAAAGCATTGCACTTTCGCCCGCGTGGTCCCCTGATGGAGAAAAACTCGCTTATAACTCTTACAAGGACGGCACAGGGCCCATGCTGTATGTGAAAAATTTG
>JAIOSR010000360.1 GCA_021107495.1 Desulfobacterales bacterium
AAAACTGCATCAATCATCTGTTTGAAACGTTTTTCAACAAAAGTGCGCCGGAGTTTACGAGTACGCGTCATTTCCGCTTCATCCGGGTCAAATTCTTTGTGGAGGTTAATGAACTTTTTTATCCTGGAATACTCGGGCAGGGCCTCGTTGATCCTGGCAATCTCTTTCGTGACCAGGTCAATGACCTCGGTCTTCTGTGAAAGGTCAGTAAAAGTCGTGTAGGGGATGTGCATGGATTCGGCCCACTGTCCCACATTTTCCAGGTCAATATTGACCAACCCTCCGATGAAACTTTCATTCCGTCGTGCTACTGTAAGCACGTCCTTGATATAGGGAGAAAAACGCAGCCTGATTTCGCAATACTGGGGAGAAAACTTCTGACCTCCGGCCAATTCCAAAAGGTCCTCCATGCGGTCCATCACAATGAGGTGACCGTCTTTGTCCAGATGGCCGAAATCCTCCGTATGATACCAGCCATCCACGATTTTCTTGGCGGTCTTTTCTTCCTCTTTGTAGTAGCCTGAAAACATATTCGGTGTATGAATAAGGACCTCTCCATCTTCAGCGAGCTTAATATCAACCTTTGGTAATGGCGGGCCGCACGTCTCCGCTTTTATCCGGTTGTCTAAATGGCAGGTCACGATTCCCACCTCGGAACTCCCATAAAGCTGTTTGACATTTATTCCTATTGCATGAAAATACTGGATCACATCCGGGCTGACGGCCGAGCCTGCCGAATAACCGACACGGGTCTTGCTTAGACCCAGATTATCACGCAACGGTCTGAACACGGAAAAATCGGCCAGAAAATAGAGGAGGGCAAGCAAGAGACCCGGCTTTTTGCCGGTCATTGTGTATTCTGACGCGCGATACCCGATCTTGAGTGCGGCACCAAAAAACAGGCGGTGCAACCAGCCGGAATCCTTGACCTTTACTTGAACGAGACTAATCAGATTTTCCCATAGCCTGGGTCCAAAAAATACGATCTTTGGCCCGATCTCCCGGATGTTGTCCTGCACTGTTTCCGGTTCCTCCGGAAAATTGGTTCGCAGACAATAGACAAGAGAGCATGCCACCCCGAACAGTTGTTCCGCGATCCATGCTAAAGGCAAAAAAGAGAGATACTCCTCGTTCTCCTCATATTGATCTATAGCATCAATGGCCTCAGCCATACCAATCAGGGCCTTATGGGTCACCATGGCGGCCTTGGGTTGCCCCGTAGTCCCGGAACTGTAAAAAAAGACTGCCATGTCTTCCGCTTTGGTCTTTGCCACGGATTTTTCAAATGAGTCCGGATGTTCCTTTTCATAGGCCCTGCCTGTCTCAAGCATCCGGTCCATGTTTATGAGGAGGGGGTCAGCGTAAGTCCAAAGGCCCTTGGGATCCCAATAAATAATCTTTTTCAATCCCGGGAGCTTTTCCTTGAGTTCCAAAACCTTGTCAACCTGCTCCTGATCCTGACATACCACGAAACGGGATTCCGAATGACTCACATAATACTCGACCTCGGGTGGTGTGCAGTCTGCAAAGATGCCCACTACCACGCCTCCTGCCCCTTGTGCGGCTAATTCAAACCAATAGGCATGTGGCTTGTTCTCCGCCAATATGGATACCCTCTCACCAGGCTTAAGTCCCATGGAAATAAAGGCCAGGGATAGATATTTCACCAACTCGTAATAATCGGCCCAGGAATAACTCTGCCAGATTCCCATATACTTTTCGCGAACTGCGGCCTGAGTTGAACCGTACCTGCGATAGTTCCTTAGCAGGAGCTTTGGAAGCGTGTCCTCTTTTTCTGTCAAATGCTTTTTTTTCATTGCTCTGGCCATTGTTTTTGCATGACGAAAATCATTCCTTACCCAGGTATGCCTGGATCACCTTTTCGTTCTGCTTTATTTCGGCGGGCGTTCCCTCGGCAAGCTTCAAGCCAAAATCCAGAACCACCACCCTGTGACATATATCCATAACCACACCCATATCGTGTTCCACGATAATGATGGGAATTTTCCAGAGTTCGTGAATATCCAGGATAAACCGGGCCATGTCCTCTTTCTCCTCCACGTTCATCCCGGCCATGGGTTCATCCAGAAGGAGGAGTTTTGGATGAAGGGCCAAGGCCCTGCCCATATCAACTCTTTTTCTGAGACCATAAGGGAGACTTTCAACCACCCGGTATCTCACCTCTTCCATCTCAAGGAGGTCGATAATCTCCTCCACTACTTTTCGATTTTCAACTTCTTCGCGACGGGCCTTTCCGAAAAAAAAGGAACCGGCCACGGGCCCGTATTTAATGTAGACGTGACGTGCGGCCATCAGATTGTCAAGGGCGGTGAGACCCGTATAGAGTTCGATATTCTGGAAGGTCCTGGAAATGCCCAGCTTCGCCCTCTTACTTGGGGAAAAACGGCTGATATCATTACCCTCAAAAGAGACACTGCCTCTCTGCGCATGATAAAAGCCGCTTACGCAGTTCAACAAGGACGTCTTTCCTGCACCATTGGGGCCAATGAGTGCCAGTATCTCATCTCCTTGAACCTCAAAAGAGACATCCATGAGGGCCTGTACCGAGCCAAAGCTGAGGCTCAGGTCTTCTACTTTCAGTTTTGTTTGGTCTTCAGCTGTCATCAGGCCATCCCGGGAAATTTAGTTGTTAGCGGGTCGAAAATAGAGGATATCCATTATATTGCCTTCCGGTTTACTTTTGAAAACGGCTTCCACGGGCATACCGATCTTAAGGTCCTCCGGACGTGATTCACGTATGAAATGAATCAAACCGCCATTACTCCCTTTAAGCCTTACAATACCCAGCATCCACGGCTCCTTCAGCCGCTTCCCGTCCGTGGAAAAATAACTTTCACCAAAGGTCAGCAGGGAGCCTCTCGGTTCCACCTCCACCCACTCCATGTCTTCCACAAAGCATTCCTCACAAAAAATTCTCGGTGGAACAAGAATGCGGCCACACTGCCTGCACTTGGTGCCCATTATCTTCTTGTGGTCTCTCAGCTCTGTAAAAAAACGATCCCCGGCCTTTCCCACTGACCATTTATAGTTGATCTGTATTTCTCCGTCAATCGATAACACAGCCTTTTTCTTGGCCATTTTTCCCTCCTGTTTCAAACTGTCTTTTTATGTTGAGCGCGATGACTAATCCCGGCCAATTACCATAACCGCATTATACTGGTACATACCGCCCCACCCATTGGCAACGGCATTATTGACATCCTTTGGAACCTGGCATGCTCCGGCCTGTCCCTTGGCCTGAAGGTAGCACCAGCAAAGCCTTGACATCCCTGCACCTATGGGGTTGCCCTCTCCCTGAAGACCACCGGATGCATTTACCGGCAGGGGACCCTCTTTGAGGGATATGCCTTCGTCAATCATGCGGCCGGCCCCGCCCTCGGGACAGAGCCCCATGGCCTCACAGTGCTGCATCTCTTTATATGTAAATGGGTCGTAGACCTCAGCGTAATCAATCTCTGCCATTGGATTTCGGATGCCAGCCATGTCATATGCCTGTTTAGCAGCGAGATATGCGTAATCAAGCCTTCCCAGGTCTTTATTTTTTCGTCCCATAAAATACACCGAATCCGCGCCCCTACCTACCCCTTTTATCCAGACAGGGTCATCTGTCAGTTCTCGTGCCACATCCTCGGAAGCCAGAATCAGGGCCCTGGCCCCGTCTGTCACAGGCGACGTATCCAGGAGTTTGACCGGCCAGGAGAGATATGGTGAGGCAAGAACGTCCTCCACGGTCAGTTTCATGGGCAATTGCGCATAAGGATTTGAAAGTGCGTTTCCGCGGTTTTTTACTGAAACCTTGGCCATCTGTCTTTCAGTGATGCCGTACTTATGAAGATAAGCCCTCGCCTCAAGCCCGCACTGTATTGGTACGTTCAAACCGATAGGCCGAACATAGGCCTCATCGTAGACCGTATTGAAAACCGCTTGAGCAGAGTCATTCTCGCTCATTTTCTCGTAACAGATAACCATTACCAGATCGTGCATCCCGGAAGCCACATGTGTATAGCCAAGAATCGGCGTGGAGATTGCCGTTGAACCACTGGTACTGTTGCGCATTGTGGGCTTCAGAAGACCTCCCGAGGCATCTATTGCAACCTTATCTGAATTGTTAATGCCACAAAAGGCATCTACTGCCGAGCCGAAGACAACGGAATCGATGTCATCCTTGGAAAGATGGCTGTCTTCTAATGCATTGCGGGTAACATCAAAAACCATTTCCTCCACGGTTCGTTCTTTACGAAATTCGTATTTCTGCATTCCTACGCCAACGATGGCAACCCTTTTAGGCATTTCTTTCTCCCTTCAACAATAACAAAAAACGATCAGCCTGTTACTTTATTTGTCCGCTACCACTTGCTCAGGACAGCGACGCCGGCCGTTGCAGTCGGTATGCCTCCCCATGAATGAGCCAGACCCACGCCAACTCCTGGAACCTGAAACCCGTTTGCCTGACCTCGAATCTGACGGACTATCTGGGCCACGCGAATCAAACCGGAAGTGCCAACGGCATTACCCCTGCCAAGGAGCCCCCCTGACACGTTAACGGGCAATCTGCCTTCTTTTTGAAAGCTTTTATCGGCAACACACCCCTTGATTTCATCTGAACCACAAAGACCTAATGCTTCACAGTGAAGCAATTCCCTGTGGGCGTACCAGTCGCTCACCTCGGCCAGATCAATCTCCCGGTCCGGTCGGCGGATTCCTGCCATCTTATATGCCTGGCGGGCCGCCCATTTCGTTTCCCTGGATACGCCCTGCTCGCGGAAAGCCAAGTGGCTCTTATCCGAACACCAGCCTATACCGCTAACAAAAACCGGTTCGTTTTGCAGGTCCTTAGCCCTATTCTCAGAGGCCAGGATAATAGCACAGGCAGCATCCGCCTCCTTAGCCTTAGTCATTGTTCTAATGGGCCATGAAAGCATATCAGATTTCAAGACGGTTTTTTTGTCCGGACCAGAGCCCTTCGTGCCCTTATCCATATTCAAATTCTTGACAGCTACCTCCGCCAGATCTTCTTCACTCAGACCTGTTCGATCCATGAAAGCCCGTGCCTCCATAGCGGCTAAAACGGGTTCAAGACCCAAAAGATTGGGAACGCTTTTGCAGACAGGTCTCGAAAATACGGGTTCCATGGAATCGGCTATTAGTTTCTGATAGCTCAATCCATCAGGATCTCTTTCCGAGGCCTTTTGAACGGATGCAACCACCACAACCTGCGAGGGATCGGACATTACCTCCATATACCCTGCAAAAAGGCTGTAAATTCCATCCTCACCCAACCGTAAATCGCAGGGCTTCATAACGCCGCCTATAGAGTCTAAGGTGAATTGATTGGACAGGCTCCTCCCTTCCAAAAAATCAAAGCTGGTGGTAATAGCGCTGCCTATATCTTTTCTTTCCAGACCTGCATCATCCAGGGCATGTCTCGTGGCATAGAAAAGCATTTCTTTATGGGACACATCGACCATTGGGTCCTTGGCTTCCACAACCCCAATACCAACCACACAAACACGGTCGTTCATAATTATTCCCCTTCAATTTTACGGGACATCAAGACATCCCATTGTCCTTCCATAACTACTTCTTCACGCTGATTCATTAAACTCAACCAAAACGAAATCAATCCTCTATCGGGCTTTTTGCTTTCCTGCTTACCTGTAACCTCAATTTTCACATAAACAGTATCGTTTATAAAAATCGGTTTTTTGAAACTCCACTCTTTGATTCCCTTGAAGGCAACCGTAGTGCCTTCTATAAGACCGGAACGATTCAGACAACCGGAGGCAATGGTCATTCCGCACATCCCGTGGGCGATTCGCTGCCCAAAAGGTGACTC
>JAIOSR010000217.1 GCA_021107495.1 Desulfobacterales bacterium
CCAGCCCCCCTTCTATCGCCATCATCGGTTCCGGTTACTGGGGAAAAAACCTCGTGCGCAACTTCAATCAGCTTGGAGCCCTTAAACTCATTTGCGACAAGAATGAAACTGTCCTGGATTACTTCCAAAAACAGTATCCAAGCGTGGAAACCTGTCTGGCCCTGAACCATGTATTATCCCTTGAAGACATCCGGGGCCTGGTCATAGCCACCCCTGCGGAAACCCATTTCACGTTGACACGGGAGGCATTGCTTGCCGGCAAGCATGTCTTTGTGGAAAAACCCCTTTCCCTCACCGAAAAGGACTCCCGGGAACTGGTTGAGCTGGCACAACAGAACCATCTGATACTAATGGTGGGCCATCTCCTCCAATACCATCCGGTCTTTACCAGGCTCAAGGAATTGGAGGTATCAGGTGAGTTGGGCCGAATCAATTACATCTATTCCAATCGCCTGAACCTGGGAAAAATCCGAAGAGAAGAAAATATCCTCTGGTCCTTTGCACCCCATGATATCTCCATGATCCTTTCCCTGGCAGGGGAAGAACCGGAAAGTGTTCTCGCCACGGGCGGTAATTATCTACACCGGAAAATTGCGGATGTGACAACAACGCATCTCGAATTCCCGTCCGGGCTTCGGGCCCAGATCTTTGTCTCCTGGCTTCACCCTTTTAAGGAACAGAAGCTTGTTGTAGTTGGGGATAAAAAAATGGCTGTTTTTGATGACACACAAACCTGGTCTGACAAACTCCTGCTTTATGCGCATGAAATCCAGTGGCAGAATAATATCCCTGTTCCGGCTAAGGCCGAACCGGAGAGGGTGGACATTCCCCAGGACGAGCCTTTGCGTTTGGAATGTGAGCACTTTCTTAATTGTATCGAAAACAACAAAAAACCCCTTACCGACGGATATGAAGGCATGCGGGTCCTGAAGGTCCTGAATGCATCACAGCTCTCCCTGGACGAAAACGGCCGAAAGATATCCCTGATAGAAGATAAACTGCCCGAAGGGCATGACGCCTCTTTATCTGCCGGGTCGGCAGATAAAGAAGTCCGTGTAAGTCTGCGTGAGTCTGCGGCAAATGAATACTTTGCACACAAGACGGCTGTAATTGACGAAGGCGTCAGCATTGGTATCGAAACAAAAATCTGGCACTTCTCCCATGTTATGTCCGGTTCAAGAATCGGCGAACAATGTAATATCGGGCAGAACGTGGTAATCGGGCCGGACGTAACCATAGGCAATACATGCAAGATCCAGAACAACGTGAGCGTGTACAAGGGGGTTACCCTTGAAGACGGCGTTTTCTGCGGTCCTTCCATGGTATTTACCAATGTGTATAACCCCAGGGCGGAGCTCAGGAAGATGGACCAGGTCCGTCCAACTTTGGTCAAGAAAGGCTCAACCATAGGCGCTAATGCCACTGTTGTCTGCGGTGCTATTCTTGGGAGATACTGTTTTGTAGGCGCCGGTGCGGTTGTGACGCAAAATGTCGTTGATTATGCCCTGGTGGTGGGTAATCCAGCAAAAAAAATAGGTTGGATGTGCGAATGCGGCGAACGTCTCCCTGATGATCTCGAATGCCTGTCATGCGGCAAGCGATTTGAGAAAAAGGGGGAGGGAATAGTGCCCGGGAAATAGAGGACAGACATCAGAGGTCAGAGCTTGCCCGCCGTTAGTGTGGCGGGGACAGAGTAATACTTGAGTGGGTGGCAGAGAAAAAGTCTGTGTCAGTCTGTGTGTGTCTGTGGCAAAATAAAGCTATTGTGAGGACATAATGAAAAAAGCTCTAATAACAGGAATAACCGGGCAAGATGGAGCCTACCTTGCGGAGTTTCTTCTTAAAAAGGGTTATGAGGTACATGGCATCAAGCGCCGGTCGTCCTCCTTTAATACAGCAAGGGTGGATCACCTCTATCGTGACCCACATGAAGAAGATGTCCGTTTTGTTATGCATTACGGGGATCTTACCGATGCTACCAATTTGATCAGAATTGTTCAGGATGTTCGGCCTGACGAGATTTATAACCTGGCCGCCCAGAGCCATGTTATGGTCTCTTTTGAAACGGCGGAATATACTGCCAATTCAGACGCTTTAGGGACACTGCGCCTCCTTGAAGCCATAAAAATATTGGGGCTGGAGGAACGTGCGCGATTTTACCAGGCCTCAACCAGTGAACTCTACGGTAAAGTCCGGGAAATCCCACAAAGTGAAAAAACACCCTTCTATCCTCGAAGTCCTTATGCGGCTGCAAAGCTCTACGCATACTGGATATGCGTGAATTACCGGGAGGCCTATAATATCTTTGCCAGTAACGGTATCCTTTTCAACCATGAATCTCCGTTGCGCGGTGAGACTTTTGTGACGCGAAAAATCACAAGGGCCGTAGCTCGCATAAAGCTCGGGCTTGAAAATGGACTGTACTTAGGCAACCTGGATGCCGGCAGGGACTGGGGTTATGCCGGAGATTTTGTAAAGGCCATGTGGCTGGTTTTGCAGCAGGATGAGCCGGATGATTTTGTAATAGCAACCGGGGAATCACACACGGTAAGGGAGTTTGTTGAAAAGGCCTTTCGCGAAGTAGACATTGCAATCGAATGGGAGGGAAAAGGGATTGATGAGACAGGAAAAGACAGTGCAAGCGGTAAAACCCTTGTAAGGATTGATCCCCGCTATTTCAGGCCCACTGAAGTGGACACCCTCCTGGGCGATGCCGGGAAGGCCCGGTCAAAACTGGGATGGGAGCCGACAGTATCCTTTGATGAACTGGTCAAAATGATGGTCAGGGAAGACCTCAAAGAAGCGGAAAGAGACCGGTTGTGCAAGGCACAAGGTTTTGAGACGTATAATCAATTTGAATAAACCCATAAAACCCCGGAAGATCATACCGGGTCGCCTTAGCGTCTTAGCGGTTCAATTTGCTTGTCTTAAATCTGCCCGAAGGGCATGACATCATTTTTGACGACGACTCGTCGTCAAAATAGTTTGTGAAAGTCCGCGTATGTCTGCGTGTGTCTGCCTGCCCTATGAAATGCCTTTTTCTTTTCTATTTCATCGGGGCGGCTAAAAAAATGAACCTGAATGTTGGACTTCTGGTGAACTTTAAACATCCCAAGGCCGAAATCAAAAAGATGGTCTTAAATCCGACAAGATCCACAGGATTTTACAGATATAATGGTTTTGTTTCAAAGTCATCACAAAGTGATTGGGCCAGATAATATTTCATCTGGACCAATAAGGAGGACCCATCGTGACTAAAAATAAGCTTACTTATTTTTAATTGCGATGAGACTCCACATATGTCTTTGAAACGATGTCTTTCCAAAAAAGATCCTGAAAATCTTGTTCATCCTGTCAAAAAAACCTAAAGAGGGTTTAATACGGCCCCTTTAGGGGCCTTCTTCATGCCAATAGTTCTACTGGTGGTTGATGATTATCCGTTATCCAGGTCGTTTTGACTGGATTCCGGCTTTCGCCGG
>JAIOSR010000265.1 GCA_021107495.1 Desulfobacterales bacterium
CTATGGCTTGAGAAAAAGGCCGATGTCATAGCCCTGAGCTTAGAGGAGTGCCCACCGAAAAGTTCACCGCTTTTTAACGATAAGGATATTAAACACTCGCTTAATTAGTTTCCATCCGGAAATGGCCCTTTTTCACAATCTCATCGTCAATCGGCGCAGTCGTTTTCACCGCATCGGTAACGCGATTCAAAAAACGGCTCGACTAAAATTACGTACTCTTTCCATGTAAAAACAACCGGTATGAAGGAGAACGCTTTACAAATGGTTTTTTTATCGAAATGCCATAAAACTTTTATGGTGATGCTGATATTGTTTCTTGGGATATTTAGATCTGTCGCTTTCAGCGGTGATCTTATTAGATATGACCCGGCCATTTCGGGGAAAATAGTAGATTATGATACACGGAGACCCATGAAGGGAGTTGTCGTTTCTGCTGTCTGGTTTCACGAACAGTTTCGTTTGTCCGAAGCCTCCAAAAGAGAATATTACGATTATTTTGAAACGCTCACTGATCAGGATGGTAATTTCAGGATACCGGGAAAGGGGTTGCGCATCATAAGGAATATTTATCCGCCGACGATTTCGATATTCAAGGCGGGTTATTCCATTTTACACTTGCAAAATTTGGCACTCCACTCAAGGCAAGACCTCCCGTCGCGTGATGAAGTGAAATGGGTCGACGGTAAGGCGATCATATTTTTTCATAAAAAATCGTCGGAGGAAAGAAAAAGGTATCTCCAAGCGCATACAGCGGTCCCGCTCTTCCAAATGATGCGTGACGGTTTTCCATCTGAAAAAACTCGACTCTATGTAAGGGAGCTCAAGAAGGAATACGAAGGGGTCGAAATGATGAATGACCAGTTCCACTTACGGTATAAGAAGGGGATAATATTCCCCGCTAAAGAAAACTCTTTAAAACGAAAATCATCAGAATGACAGCAAGAGAGACGTCTTATTTCTGTCACGATGGAGAATAGGGGCAAACTATTGTTACATCCGCCTGGAGCAGACGGCAGGAATATAGCTGCGCTTCGCTCCACAACCGGAGTATCGGAATAGTGGAGTCATGCAAATCCCACTCGATCCCCCTTTAAGAAAGGGGGAGGGTTTTGGGTTAGCCGCAGCTAACCCACCAGTCCCGCAGCGTCCATGATATCCGGGACCACTTCCTCTTTTCCGATGGCCATGATGTGCACCCCGTCGCACATCCTTTCCTCGCGTACCCGTCTGATCATGCGGCCGGCGATCTCTATCCCCTTATCCAACTTCCGTCCTTTGGGTGCAGTATCCATTTCATCGATCAGTTCCAGCGGCACATTGACACCGGCCACGTTCTTGTTCATAAACCGGGCCATGGGAGCGGAGGTGAGCAAAATAATGCCCACCAGGATCTTCACGGGAAACTGCTTTGCATAATCCATGAATTCCTTGAAATTATCCAGGTCATAGACCGCCTGGGTCTGGATGAACTCCGCACCTGCCTCAATCTTTTTTTCAAACTTGATGAGCTGCGGCTCCAACGGATTGGCCTCCGGTGTGACAATGGCTCCCGCGCAAAAAGAGACATTTCCATCCAGATCGTTGCCTCCCAGGTCCTTTCCCTTCTCCAATTTTCTTATTGTCCCCAACAACTGACTGGAATCGAGATCAAAAACGCCTTTGGCCTCCTTGTGGTCGCCAAAAATAACCGAGTCACCCGTCAGGCAAAGGACATTATTTATCCCTCTGCTCGATGCAAACAGGAGGTCCGCCTCGAGGGCCAACCTGTTGCGGTCCCTGCAGGTCATCTGTAAAATCGGCTCCCCACCCATCTCCTTGACCATGAGGGCCCCGCCCAAGGAAGGGAAACGCATGACCGAACTCTGGTGATCGGTTACGTTCATGGCATCCACCTTATCTTTCAAAAGCTCAATATGTTGGCCCATTTTTTCAAGGTTCGTACCTTTGGGAGGAGCGACCTCGGAGGTCACGACAAATTTGCCCGATTCCAGGGCCTTTTTAAATGCTGAAACCATAATGCAATTTCTCCAGTTCTATTTTGATATTTCGATTTTCTGTTTTTAGAATTAAATAAGAGCTTTTATCCAACATGCCAAATGGCGTAGGACGCAAGGCGCAAGGCTCAAGGAAAATTATGGATATGAGATACCTTGGGCCTTACGCCTTAAACCTTTTGCCCGTCAGATGAGCGAAGCGAGACTGATTTCCACTTTCCCGGACTCGGCTCACCCTGGTGATTTCTCGGTTTCTGAAATTTTTTCATGGCATCCAGCCTGCCCAATTCCTTTAAGCGGTTATATATCAGCGTCCATGCGCAGTCCTTTTCGTCGTCTATCTCACATTTACCGTTATTGGTACCCCCGCAGGGCCCGTTCACAAGTCCTTTGTGGCAGGTGGTGACCGGACAGATACCCCCTGTTTCACCTAAAATACAGGTCCCGCACTGGGTGCATATCTCATTGAACTCACCAAAGGCCGTTTCTTTCCCGATAAAGAGTGTGTCAAGGGCGGGCACAACCATTTTTTTCAATTGACTGGCAATGGTTTGAACACCGAAGGCGCAGGTCATGATCAAAAGGACGTCCGACTGATCAATCTGCTCACCATATTCGTTCAAGGCCTCTTTAGTCAGATTGTCACAGGCCACCGGCAGGACCATATCCCCTGTGACCAGCTTGCCCTTTTCGGTCAAACTTTCTTTCATGGCCTTTACTTCGGTCTCTCCCCCGGTATGCGTGAGAGTGACACACGTCCCGCAACCGATGATAAAGACCCTTCCCAGACCATCCAAGAGCCGGTCAACTTCCTCTTCCGGTTTTTGCTGAGTAATTGATCTGATCATTTAACTTCTCCTATTTCTCCTCCAGGTCACACCTGAGACACCTCATGGCCTCTAATTTGGCCTGTTCCTCTGTAAACCCTTTTTCTACC
>JAIOSR010000368.1 GCA_021107495.1 Desulfobacterales bacterium
AAATAAGGGGACTATCAAGTGTCCAATTCAGAAATGAGCAATTTTTTACAAGATCAAGGAAATCAAGGGATTAGGCGGAGACGTACTGTAGTACGTCGCACAACGAATCCCGCTGATTGACGCTGGGATTGTGAAAAAGGGCCATTTCTGGATGGACACTATTTAGGAACCGTGCGTAAATGCGATCTTTTCAAACATCCTCACAAGACCTGTGCCAAGGGCGTAGATGGATTCGATATTGAGATTATCCTCTGCAGTCGAATCAAAGAAAACATTCAGGCTTGATTCGAGCCCGTCCTCCGGCCTCCAGTAGCAGATCAAGATCGGGACTAATGGCAATGGGTAGAGGACAAGTGATATATCAGACTGATAATGATTTTCCACCTGTTTTCCGTTGAAAATGTGAAGCATGTCATTAAAAAGATCCGTATAAGAATCAGCTACCTTTTTCAGGGGTTCTTCACATCTCTGACCAAAAAGCCGGTACCAGATCTTTCCGCCTTCAAGTTCCCGCAACGGCACCCATTTCCCTGAAACAGGCATTCCCCTGCAATTCAGTATATAGTTGAGTATCGGTATGGTCAGCCATGGATGCATGTGGATTTCGGAAGACAGGTTACCATTTGAATCAACATCGAAATTCTTTCCGCAAATACTGATTGTCAATTTCCCGTCAGAAAACCTGGCCCCCAATCTCTGGGCTGCAGAAGAAAGATTTATTAAAGCCACCTTTTTTTTCAACTGCTCCACTGTTTCGTCCGCACCCTGTTCGGGGGTCTTCCGCGTTTCGGTTTTCCCGCCAAACCGTTCAATTACATCACGCTCAAGATGAGGGCATTCCGCGAGCTGTCTATTCCCCTTGAACACAGCGGCGGCAAATGCAAGGCATGTCAATTCATTACATTCCCTGCAATTTGATTTATTGAGCACTTTCAGGATCTCTATAGGATTATTTAATTGCGACATATGGTAGTCCCTCTTTATTGTTAACAGCTTTTTTCAGACAGGTAAAAAGAAGCCTTCCGACCATGGCTAAACATTCCGGATCTAAGTAGTCTTCTGATCGCAGTTCAAAAAGGACTGAACTTTTAGCAGGGAATTCCTCATCCGCATCGTTAAAAAGCAGAATAACAGGAACCTTCGGCAGGGCATCGAATTGCATGGACAGATCATAGTTAACTTCCATACCAGGCGAATATCCGCCAAGTCTTTTGCAAGCTTCTTTCATATCATTGAGTCTTCCCGCAAAATAGCCGGAGATTGCCCTTTCCACATCATTTGCAAAATAGACTGTCAAAGGACCTGAATCCTTAAGACCTCTGAAGGATACCCATTCCTTTTCCGTAGGATAAATATCCGGACACAGAAGAAGGTATTTACAGCAAATGACACATATATCAAGGGACGGCTGTTTCCCGGACGGATCAGTAATGCCACTTTTGGAAACCTTATGGGGTTTTCCAAACAAAGGGATAATAGTTTCATCCCCTTCAATTTCCACCCCGAGCTTTTGCTTGATCGATCCAAGATCTATTTCGGCAACCTGTGCTATGTAATCTTTATAGGTCTTTTCAAATACAGAGTCTTTCGTTGTCATTTCTTGCCTCTAAATTGATCTACTTTACTTATATTTTTTTCACCACAGAGACACAGAGGGCACAGAGGGAATTGCCTTTTCGACGAATTAGGATAGATTGCTTAACATTCCCCTACGGTGGAGTTCAATCCCGAGTACGGGATTGAACAATGGGAGAAGGCATTAAAGAAATAATGAATCCGTTCATTATTTCCTTAAAGGCCATCTCCCATAATGCTAAGCAATTCTATTTTAACGTCATATATGACGACTTTTCTCCGTGTCCTCTGCGTCTCAAGTGATTCCCGATAACGGGAAGAACAGGTGGTGAATATATTCAGGCCATAGCATTTGACAACTGCTACAGTTTAAATTTTCCTTTGAAATAAGTGTCTTTAACGCTTTTCGCCTTGTTTTCCGCCCATGCTTCCAGCCCCATCTTCTTTATTAGACACAAATTAAAGATTTTGGTGTTATGAGGGAAGCTGGACGCCTTGTCGGCATATGGGTGAAGACGATCACACGGAAAATCGCTGCAATCGCTACAGAGTCTAATGCCTTTCTTTTCCGTGCATTGGTAAACACCGCACGGTTCCTTCATGCCGATAAAAGCAATCGTTCCGTTTGCATTTCGACATCCTGGACAGACCGCTTTTTCAAGCGGAATACCCTGCTTCTTGGATATCGCATTTCTTAATCCCTCATTATCATTTGCCAGGTACATCGGGCAGTTAAAACAATCCAACCCGCATGGTGCAGTCATCTGATCATAATCCATTTTCATCGACTTTCTCTAATCTCCATTATTCAAAGTTACCGGCCATAACCTAAAAGTCGAGAGGTCTTTTGGCTTCCTTTTTAGTTTGGCTCTTGATGGTATGGGTATAAATCATCGTGGTTCTCACGTCACTGTGACCCACTACCGGGATATAGGGCTTTCTTTTTGCACGTGGGACATCTTTGATTTCACCAAATTCATTTTTAAGGACATGTCTGAATAAAAACAAAAGGGCATTGAAGGCCTGATTCTGCGATGACGCAGATACATTCCTTTTCACAGCTAAAAAGGCTAAAAAATCCTTTACATCAGTGCTGGACAACAACCCTGAATCTTTGCTCCGGGTATAATTCTGAAATTGCCTGACCCACGACCTATAAG
>JAIOSR010000207.1 GCA_021107495.1 Desulfobacterales bacterium
GATTTCTTCGAGCCTGGAGGGTTCCGGCAATTTTTCGCCGTCTTCGAACATGCCCTGGATATGAAGGGTGAGAGCCTCTTGGGCCAAATCCTTGGCTTCATCGATATTTTTTCCGGCGGTAATGCATCCGGGAAAGTCCGGAAAGGATACGCCGAAATCTGATGTGCCATCTTTATGAACTATAGCAATATAGTTTGCCATGGTTATACCTCAACTAAATTTGATACCTGACTGGCGTTCGATACTCTTCAATGTGCCAATCGGTATGTCTTTTTTGGGATGTGGAACGGTGACTCGCCCCTTTCGCTCAGGATGCCGGAATTGGGTGTGAGAGCCGGCTTTTGCAATTTCGTACCATCCAGTTTGCTTGAGTATTTTGATGATTTTCCGGCTATCCACAGTGTGTATTAATACACACCATATCATGTTTTGTCAATGTTAATGATTTGCCGGATAAGATTTCCCTGATCCTTTTTCCTGAATCCCACCTTACCCAAATTTTAGTAGTTCATCCGTCTGTTTTATTGACAGGATTAACAGGATGGACTGGATTAATTTTATTCTGTAAATCAGAAGAGATATCCTATTTTTGGGAAACTTTACTGTTAGCAATGGCAGTTTCATAAAAAGGCATTTCAGCGGTCATTACTTCTCTACCCTCGCAATGCCTGCATATGAGAGTTTTAACGAAGGTAGTAATATTGTCTGCATAATAAAAACTATATGAATTTGCCCAACTATGGCCTGAAATGTCGGGGAGAATATGTAATTTAAGACAGGACTATGATTAAGGATGCACCGGACAAAAAATCTTGTTTATCCTGTAATCTTGTCTAAAGGTTCTTTGATAGGTGAACGATTACCTCAAACCGAATACAATAATTTTACCTTGACCATTTTACCCTAATTATTTTAAAATTAACAATAATCAATTTAAAAACGGAAATCTGTGTAATCTGCGTAATCTGTGTACAAAACCGGATGATATTGAGATGAATTTTACCCAAGACTCAAAATCACCATCCAGAGCCCCTCCGATAGGAGCACCCCCATTGCTAAATTGCCATTCAAACCCTAAAAACAATGCCTCTGAATCTTAGAGGACATAAAGAAGAACCTGATTAAAACCCCATAGACCGTAAACGCGGCTCAGTCCAACATAATTGTAAACGGAATGAAGACAAGCTTCACTCCGTTTACAATCTTTAACGTTAGCTTCAATAGAACATATTTGATCAGTCTAAAATATTTTAGGATTACCCATGAATGATAAGTCTATTGTCTTTTCGGATACCATGGAGCGAAAATTTATTTCGTTAGCAATTAGTGAAGGAATAATTAATATTCCGGAAAGCCGTGAAGATTTAAGGAGAAACTTGCTGAGTCAAAAGGTAAATCGCGCTGAAGTTTCACAAATTTACGCCAATCTATTTTTGAATCCAAGAATAAAGATACAAGTTATTTATGAGTTCGACTTTGAGTCAACTATAAACGATGTGTCAATTGTAATTCATGGGGAATGGGGTCGGACCACGTTAACCTACTGAATTAAATTGGAATACTCCTAAATTGACCCCTTAAATCTGGTCTATATCGCCCTTTTTGGGGGTAAAAAGAGCATTATTCACCAATGCCTCTGAATCTTAGAGGACATAAAGAGGACCCGGATTAAAACCCCATAGAGCATAAACGCGGCTCATTCCAACATAATTGTAAACGGAATAAAGACAAGCTTCACTCCATTTACAATCTTTAACGTTGGGAGTTCATCAAAAACCCATCAGATATTTTAATCAAATGCACAAATTAACATGGGCAAGAATGTATAGGCTATTTCGCATTAAATGAACTTGATTTCAAGAAATCAAAGCGGAGGATGACCATGGACCGGAATATAGTGATGATTCATGGAATGTGGGGAGGGGGATGGTATTTGGAGAAGTATAAGACCTTTTTTGAAGAAAGAGGGTATCAGTGCCATACGCCCTATCTTCGTTACCACGATGTCGATCCAAAAGCAGAACCGGACCCCCGCCTTGGCACCACTAGTCTACTCGATTACGCTCAGGATCTTGAAGAGTACATCAAAGAAAAAAAACTGAACGAGAAACCGATCCTCATGGGCCATTCCATGGGCGGTCTACTGGCGCAGATGCTGGGAGCCCGGGGGGTAGCCTCCGCACTGGTGCTGTTGACTCCGGCATCGCCAGCCGGAATTGTCGCTTTGAAGTTTTCGGTTATCAAAACGTTCCGGACAGTTCTATTTAAATGGGGGTTCTGGAAAAATCCACATACTCTGCCGTTTAAAAAATCCGTGTACGGAATGATGCACCTGATGAGTGAAGAGAAACAACGAGAGCATTACGACCAATGCGTTCACGAATCGGGGAAGGCGGCCACAGAGATCGCATTTTGGCTACAGGCGGCCCGAGTGGA
Source organism: Desulfobacterales bacterium (assembly GCA_021107495.1). Classification (GTDB taxonomy): domain Bacteria; phylum Desulfobacterota; class DSM-4660; order Desulfatiglandales; family Desulfatiglandaceae; genus JAIOSR01. The sequence continues at coordinate 2,437 of JAIOSR010000207.1, forward strand.
CGAGTCTAAGGTGACTTGCCCGGTGCTGGTGATATCTGGGAAGGAAGACCGCATCACCCCGGCTTCTGTGGGAAAAAAGGTGGCCAAAAAATACGGGGCGTTTCCAGACAATTACAAATGCTTTGATGGGCACGCCCACATGGTGGTTTGTGAGCCGGGGTGGGAGGATGTGGCCAGGTTTGCCGAGGCGTGGTTGAAGGAGCAGGGCCAAGCTAGTCTCCATCCATAAACGGCACATTGTTAGAATAGGGTCGGGCCGCGATAATTACCTAAAACCATTAAGGAACGAACGTAAAAAAACCCTTATTTAGGCCCTATATCGATCTTTTTAGGGGCAAAAAATGCATTATTCACCAATGACTCTGAAGCTTAGAGGACAAAAAGAGAAACCGGATTAAAACCCCATAGACCGTAAACGCGGCTCATTCCAACATAATTGTAAACGGAATAAAGATAAGCTTCACTCCGTTTACAATCTTTAACGTTAGGCTTCATAGGTGAAAAAAGAGATGAAAATACTATCAATAGTATTGGTTTTACTCTTAACGGGGTGTGTTGGAATACCTGAAAATGTGAAACCCGTCGATAATTTCAAGTTAGAAAAATACATAGGTAAATGGTACGAAATTGCAAGGCTGGATCATTCATTTGAACGAGGTTTGACCAAAATAACAGCAGATTACAGTTTGATGGATGACGGTGGTGTCAGAGTATTAAACCGCGGTTATTCTGCTGAAGAAAACTCATGGAAAGATGCCGAAGGGAAGGCTTATTTTGTAAAAGGATCTGATCAGGGTTACCTGAAAGTTTCTTTCTTTGGCCCCTTTTATGGTTCTTATATCGTTTTTGGACTTGACCATGAGAATTATCAATATTCACTCGTATGCGGTCCTGACAAATCTTATTTATGGATTCTGGCTAGAGGCCCAAAAATAAAAGAGGCCATAAAAGATATTTTAATAGAAAAGGCGGCAGCATTGGGTTTTGACACGAGCAAATTGATATTTGTCGATCATGACGAATCGCCTAATCGGGTAAAGGGGAGATTTTAACTCCCCCTCCCCACACCATCCCCCGTAAAAGAAAAGTAAGATTGTGGAATTGAATTTTTCCTCGTTCCTTAATCATTTATAATCCGTTGATGGATTGTTCATGACGAAAAACAACATATACTTTACAATTGAGCCTACTAACAGCGGCTTTACAGATCAAATGATGCAATTTGCCGCTTTTTATAAGCTTGGATTGGTATCAGGCTATACGTATCTGCACCGCCCTTTCTTCAGTTCTCGAAGTTTAAATTGTGATTCATATGAATTGCGCAGGTTAAATTGGCGTCGATTCGGAAGGTTCATTAAAAGGCACTTTGGGATTGCGCTGAAAAAACGCATGGCGCCTTCAGCCTTAGAGTCCAAATCGAATATGGATGTGTATGAATTTCTTGGCTTCAACGAGTACTTCCATGCAAAACAAAAGCTTCAACACCGGGGAAAATTCAAAGAGATCACCGTTAAACTAAGCGATGATACGCTTAGAAAATTCGACATCGATACAGTAGAAGATCTACAAAGATGGCTCGGAAGACGTATACAGAAAACGGCATCTGCGAAAAGCAAGGTTTTATTGAAACTGACTTTATCCGGACATAGAAAAAAATGCTTTGAACTAATACACTCTAAGATCCCTGACTACCCTGACGGTTTGGATTTGAGGACAATATATTTCGAAAAAAGGCGTAAATGTCCGTGGAACTCAGCATTTACGAGTGCCAAGGTGAAAACCATGGTGCATATGAGGCAAGGCGACACGGCCACCTTGGAAACCCCGTGGAATACGTTTATCAGCTTATGGCCGAAGAAATATGCATTTAAGGAGTATAGCCTATTTAGCGACATACCAACCGGCAGATTGATGCAAGTAGAAGATTACTACCATTTTTTGGTAACATTATCCTCATATTTTTCTGAAGATACATTTTCAATGTTATTGTTTTCCGATGGTTTTAGTCGCTCGTTTCGCAAGCTCAAAAATAACATTCACAAGCTCAATAGTCCGTCGACAAAAAGATTAATAGGAATGGATCCAAAAATATATGATGAGACGAAGTTCGCTATGTTTAGAAACATAAAAAATAGCACCTTGTTTTTGGGCGAAGATTATAAAAAACTGCGTCACCTGATCCACTCTGTATTGACCGCGGACCTGGTCATAACCAGTAAGCAGCAAAGGATGGTTCTGAAACTGCTCGCAAATTACTGCGATGCCGAAAACATGCCGATTGTGATTGTTCTGAACCGATTCAATGAAACCAACCCTTGGGATAATTATAAGTCGCTGGGTTTGTATCAAAGAAAAGATAAGTTTATTATGGTAAACATGAGCAATCCTGATTACACGCAGATAGCACAGAAGCTCGTCAATTTGCTTGATTTAAGTTAATCCTGCTGATTTAACTCAAGATGGCAAGGAATGGCGGGCTAACCAGAGCGGCCACCAGCGTGCCGTTTGGGTAAGTCAGTGAATAGGGGACAGGCATACAGGGGACTTCCCTGCCCGCAATAGCCACTGGCGAAGGTGGGGCACCCCATAAGCCCTTCGGCCTTGAGCTCAGGGCCGAGTCTATATTGAAATAAAGCATAGGTGTCAGGTCTTCATTTTTGACAGATTTAATGATGATAGGCGATAAGTTTTATCTTAATTGCCCTGCCCCTATTAACAGAAAGTTAAAGATATGGTTCACGCATGAGAATAAAGGATAAGGAGATTCAAATGTCGGAAAATAGCAAATTTAACGGATTTATATTAGGAGCTTTTATATTCATAGGTTTGGCTAGTCTAGGCTACCTGTTGGGTAATTCAGCCATTAAATTTAAAGAATATGAGCGCACAGTGACCGCCAAAGGGCTGTCAGAACATGAATATAAAGCAGATATAGTTATTTGGCCGATTCAATTCAATGAAGCAAGTA
>JAIOSR010000135.1 GCA_021107495.1 Desulfobacterales bacterium
CGTATGAGAAAGATTGGAGATCACGTCCACGCACATACAAAAAAGTTCTTCTGACCTGTTTTCCGTTCAATGCCGGAGGATCACACGGCACCCCCTCCCCTTTGCGGCATTTCCCTCAAATGGAAACCTCTTGCACTAAACAGTTTTAAACACTATTATCATTCACCGGAAGTAAGAATTTTTTCCGGGCAATAATCAGTGTACGATTTATGCCCATTTATTTTATCAGTTCCGCATAGTTAGCAATTCATTTGGAGGCTAAATAATGAAGAAAAAGATCTTGATCGGCTTTGGAATTCTTGTTGCACTTTTGCTCTGGTCAGTGATTTCCATTTATCCTGATTGGCTGTGGTTCCTGAATTTAGACTTCTGGCCTGTTTTCCGGACCATGCTCCTGACCAAGATCGTTTTCGGTGGCGCGATCTGGATCTTCTTGATCCTTATTGTTTCCGTCAATCTTTATATGGCCAAACGTCTGACCCCGGCCAAGGGCGCCGGAACGGGATTAACGGATGACGCCGGATATTTCGCACAATTCGGCATTTCAGCCAACACCCTAAATATCATTTTCGTCGCATTTATCCTGATTGTCAGTTTTATCATCGCTTCAAAGGGCGCGGCCCAATGGGATATGGTCCTGCGTTATCTGTACCAGGAGCCGTTCGGCCACGTGGATCCTATTTTTGAGAAGGACATAGGTTTTTATGTGTTCGCCCTTCCCTTTTTCAATTTCATCCGGGACGGCCTGCTGCTTTTGATCATTTTTGCAGGCGGGCTCACCGTGATATGGTACCTGAAAGACGGTGCCCTTCAAATAATCGGTGACCTTGTTCAAACAGAGGGTAAACCACCCGCTTTGCCCAAGATTGCCATATCACCTGAGGCTAAGAAGCACCTTATTTTCTTAGGCGGATTCATCGCCCTGCTGTTAGCCTGGGGTTTTCACCTTAAAATGTACGAACTTCTGTATTCCACCCAGGGACCCGCCTTCGGGGCCAGCTATACGGACGTGCATATCAAGGCCTGGGTCTACAAGGTTTTGATTTTTGTGTCCCTGGGTCTTGCAGTGGTCCTTTTTATGAACGCGATTAAACCCAGGACTAAACTGATCTATATAAGTTTAGGTATCTGGTTAGGGGCGGTCCTGGTACTTGCAAACGGTCTCCCTATCGTTATCCAGAAGCTCCTGGTCAAACCCAATGAACTGGCAAAAGAAGCTCCTTATATCGCTTACAATATCGATTATACCCGCAGGGCATACAACCTGAATAAGATCAAGGAAGTTGATTTCGAGGTAAATGAGCGGCTCAGCCCAAAAGACATCGAGAAGGAGAATGTTACGATTCAAAATATCAGGATCTGGGATGAACGTCCTTTGCTTCAAACCTACAGGCAGATACAAGCCATACGACTGTATTATGACTTTAACAACGTAGACGTGGATCGATATCAAATCGATAATCAGTATAGACAGGTTATGCTGGCCGCCCGTGAGCTCGTGGTCGATAAACTCCCGACCCAGGCCAATACCTGGGTCAACAGGCACCTGATCTATACCCACGGCTACGGGTTGGCTTCAAGTCCGGTTAATGAAGTGACCAGCGAAGGTCTTCCACAACTCCTTATAAAAGACCTGCCCCCTTCCTATGTTGATGATCTGAGGATTGACCGTCCGGAGATCTATTACGGAGAAAAGACCGATGAATATGTCATGGTAAAGACCAAGGCCGAAGAATTTGATTATCCCAAAGGGGACAAAAACGTCTATGCCAATTATCAGGGAAAAGGGGGCGTTCACATCAATTCTTTTGTGCGAAGGCTCTTATTTGCCACTGAATTTATGGATCCCCAGATACTCTTTACCACATACCTGGGCCCTGAAAGCAGGCTCATGTATAATCGCAGGATTGAACGCCGTGCAGGGACCATTGCCCCTTTTCTGGATTATGACCGGAATCCTTACATGGTTGTGTCAGGGGGAAAGCTCTACTGGATTCAGGATGCATACACCACATCAAATATGTACCCCTATTCCCGCAGGTCCCTTCGACGCTTTAATAACAAATCGCTTAACTACATCCGTAACTCCGTCAAGGTGACGGTTGATGCCTATAACGGGGATGTGTGCTTTTACATAATGGATAAAAAAGATCCCATTGTTAAAACCTATGCAAAGATATTCCCGGATCTTTTCAAGCCTTTTAGTGAAATGCCCGAAGATTTGAAAAAACACATCCGCTATCCCAGGGACCTTTTTGAAATCCAGGCAAAGACCTACACCACCTATCACATGCAGGATGCCCAGGTCTTTTATAACCAGGAAGACCTCTGGCAGGTTCCCGATGAGATTTACGGAGATTCCCGTCAGGAAATGAAGCCATACTATATCATCATAAAGCTGCCCGAAGGGGAAAAGGAGGAATTTGTCCTGATGATCCCCTTCACCCCTTCCAATAAGGACAATATGATCGGCTGGCTGGCTGCCAGGAGTGACCTGCCCCATTACGGCACCCTGCTGGTTTACAAATTACCCAAAGACAAGCTGGTCTACGGGCCCATGCAGATCGAGGCCAGGGTGGATCAACAGACCGAAATTTCCCGGGAGTTGAGCCTGTGGGGCCAGAAGGGTTCCAGGGTCATCAGAGGCAATCTCTTAGCCATTCCCGTGAGCGGTTCATTTATCTATGTGGAACCGATTTATTTGGAAGCAAGACAGGAACAGTCCGAATCTC
>JAIOSR010000270.1 GCA_021107495.1 Desulfobacterales bacterium
CGGTGGGAAGGGGTTGCGATTGATCCGAAAAGTAGGAATGGCTTGCGGTGACCGCGCCGTGGTCCGGAGCCATGGACTCTTTGACTCGATTAAGGGCATCAAAAAAGCTATAAGTGTAAAACACCTCATTTTGCAATAGCAGTGCAAACACCCGTTCCAAACCGGCAAGGGAAACGCTGAAATCAACGCTTGCGATATCTTTCCAGTCCGGGTCATCCTTGTAATCAATGGCGATACGGCGTATGCTTCGGATGAGGTTCCCCTTGAAATCATAGGATAGATTAAAGACAGCGCCAGCCCCGTCGAAAATCGCATAGACCTGGCCCCGCTGGTTATTTTTAATGGCGATTTCTTTGACAAGGCTCTCGCCGTAGACCATAACCTGACTGGCAATGGTGTCATTATACGGCATAGTTCGATGAACAATGGTTTCTGTGGGGCGTCGCAACGCATCATATTTTATCGACGTCCAATTTCCATTGGCATCCTGGGACCTGATGGGATTGCCTGCAACATCAGCCAGCAACATACTCCGACCCGCATCTACGGTGTTCACAAATATCTTGCGTCCGGCAATATCAAACTGATGCTGAAATGCTATAATATTTCGGGGATCAGTAATCGTTAGGTTATTGCCTTCGATGTCCAGCTTCACCCGGGTTTCGAACAACTGCAGGTTACCGTTTTTATCCAGTCCGTTATCCGCAATTGTTAGAAAGACCCTTCCCAGACTATCAAGATGTGCTACCGTTGGTGTGGCACAATGTTTTGCCGCTTTTTGGGCAGCCGATTTTTCGGATATTCTTATGCGTTCGTTTCTTTCTTTTTCTTCGTTTCTTCCAGTGTCAGGCCATGTTTTCAATGCCTTGCTCGCATCCATTCGCAGGTTATACCATGTGGGCAAATAATCTTCTTCGGGCAATACGGAAATATAATATCCCACATCAGCATCATTGGCAGGATTAAAGGTATGATCCGGATAAACAGGATCCGCAGGGTCAAAATGCACCCTATCGAATTTCTCCAAAGGATAAACGGTATCATTCACATCCCAGGTCTCCTGCTTCCAGGGATCAAACACTACCTTTTTGTATGTATGATTGGGATGGATGGTACAGATCACCCGTTCCAAGGAATCATAAAATAGAATCGGCGTGACGCCTGTTTCCACAACCAAGGCTTCATCCTCATATTCATGGGTGCTGCTAAAGAAAGGTTCATACTGTTTAACGGGTTTGCCTTTGTTGTTGTATATCTTACGGCCTGTGCCCACCCATCGGGACTTGGCATGTTCGGTTACCAGATATCCATCACTGTCTATCTTGTTGGCATCTCCAGGCTCTGCCTGCACCTTGGTTTGAACCTGCCGGCCGAAGCCGTCGGAATATAAGTATGATTCCTGCCAGGGGGTATTCTCATCTTTATGTATTTCCCTGGCCCTGATTTTAACATAATTGGGTTTGCCGATTTTTTGCCACTGAAACAGGTCATATTCAAGTTCCGTGGTGGGTTTATCCTGATCCGGCTGGATTTCACATTTACTCCGTTCGAGGAAGTCGCCTTCCCATTCACCGTTTTTGTATTTTCCCATGACGGCTGTGGCAACCACAAATCCCAATGCATCGAACCGTACCATTGAGAGGTTTTGGTTCGGGTCCGTGATGGAATATGGCTGCAACACCCGGTAGTTGTTTTTTGCTTCTATGGCATTATTCAAAGGATTAATCGCTTTAGTCATTAAAAGACCATATCGATCGTATTCAATGAAGGATTTTTCCCCAAACGGATCCTGGTTTTTTTCAGGTAGATAGAATTTGTCCTTGTTGAAACTCTGTCTCCCGGAAGGAATCCACCAGTAATTTTCACAACCACGCTCACCTGTATAATATCCGCCTTCGTCAATAAGTATCTGCTTCAGGTCATCATTGGTATCACCAAAATGAATTCGAAAATCATCCCCATCTTCAAGCCGGTTTTTTAATTCTTCAGTGCTCGTAAAAACGGCCTGATAGGTCTCATAAGGTAACCCCAGCCGGGTGATTGTGCCCAGGTCCAGGCGATGTTCAACTGAACCCGGCGGATCGATTATTTCCAGGTATTCTTCGTTATTTCCCTCATTCTTGAAATAACTGCGGGTCCACTCCACCAGACGTTTTTCCACGCCGACATGATCATCCAGCCGCTCCCATTTCTCAAGTGGATGTGCGGTATTGACCATAATATCGTCAAAATCCGTGGCTGGAAACTTTTGCGAGGTTTCCCAATCCCATTCATATCCTGTTACTTCAAACGCCAGACTCTGGTAGGGCACACCAATGTAGTAGAAATCCGACGCATCAGTCTTGTTGATAAAGTCCGCCTTGGAATATAATATCTTCAGCTCGCCCTGCTCAGTCAGATCATTCGGGACACGCCGTGGATAGCCAATGGATATTTTGTCGGTGACATTGCCGAATACATCCACAGCCAGGGTAATATCATGGCCCACCCTGGGATCATCCGGGTTTCGCTCATAGTGGTAGGAGAGGCTCTCTTTTGGGGTGGTTAGATAAACAGCATGGTGATTTTCGCCCTTGGGCTGAATTTTCGTGATCAGATAGCGGTTTTGAGTCACCACATAAGGATGGGGCTCTTTTTCAGAGCTGTCTCTGGCATAAACTTCTGTTCGAAGCATTGCCCCTCGTAATGCACGGAAGATTTCATGGGGTGCCTCCATGTCATCTCTGGAGGTATGGGGCTTAAAGAGTTGGTCCTCCATGGGAAACGCTTTGGCATCCTTGGCATAAAACTCCTGTTTGTAGGCTTCCATGAGCTTGTGGTGGTCAAAGGGTTTGCCGTCTTTACCCAATTTGTCTTCATTAAAA
>JAIOSR010000184.1 GCA_021107495.1 Desulfobacterales bacterium
CAAATAGCTTGTCGAAGATCCCGTTGACTTTCACGGGGAACCCCTGAACCCTAGAATCCTTGGCCTCTTTCTCCCGACTAATTCGGAGAAGAATCTTTTTGAAGAACTCTGAGGGTGAGGAAAAACAAAAAGTTGAATCTGATTGATTTTTTTTAAGTCTTGTTCTATATTATTTTGTTCATTAATGGTGTTGGAAACAAATGGAAACGGGTGGGCGGGGAGTTGAAAAAGGTTACAATTTCAACGGGTTGTAATTTATAAAAGGATTTACGGGACGTAAGATCCTGTTATCCTGTCAAAAGGTTTTTTTGTAACGGAGAGATGTCCGAGCTGGCCGAAGGAGCGCGACTGGAAATCGCGTGTGTTACTAATAGTGGCACCGAGGGTTCGAATCCCTCTCTCTCCGCCATAGCAAAAATCCTGGCCCAGGGGAACTAGTTTTCTAAGACGAGAGAAATTTAGGCTTCGCCGTTTCAAAAAAGGGAATTTCCCGGATAATTAAATTATGGCTTATGAAGTATTGGCCAGAAAATGGCGACCCCAGGTCTTTGAGGACGTCATTGGCCAGGGGCACATCACACAGACATTGATAAACGCCATAAAGAGCGACAGGCTGAGCCACGCCTATCTTTTCAGCGGACCAAGGGGTGTGGGCAAGACCACGGTTGCTCGAATCCTGGCCAAGGCCATAAACTGTGAAAAGGGAGAACCGGGAGTACCGTGTAATGAGTGCTCGTCATGCACGGAGGTCACCAACGGCTCGTCCGTGGACGTGCAGGAAATTGACGGGGCATCCAACCGGGGCATTGACGAGATCAGAGAGCTCAGGGAGAGCACCAGGTATATGCCCTCATCAAGCAAATATCGCATCTATATCATTGATGAGGTGCACATGCTGACCAAGGAGGCATTTAACGCCCTGCTCAAGACCCTTGAGGAGCCTCCTGCCCATGTGAAATTCATATTTGCCACCACCGAATCGCACAAGGTGCCCATGACGATCCTTTCCAGGTGCCAGCGGTTTGATTTCAAAAGGATTTCCCCGGCCCAGTGCATTGATCATTTAGAGAAAATGACGGAGAGGGAAGGGATTGAGTGCAGCAGAAACGGGTTGGCCATTATCGCCAAACAGGCGGAAGGGAGCATGCGGGACGCCCAGAGCCTGCTGGACCAGGTGATTTCCTTTACAGGGTCAAAGGTAGAGGACGTTAATATAACAGAGGTCCTTGGCATAATTGACAGGGATATTATATTTGAGACATCTCTCGCCATTATTGAAGGTGAGCCTCAGAAGTGCCTGGAAATAGTCGACCGTATTTACAATTACGGTTCCGACATCAAGGAGTTTTACCGCGCCCTGATGGACCAGTTCAGGAATATTCTGATAAGCCTGATTGCCTCACCGGAATATCTCCTCGATATGAGCGAAAGCGAAAAAGAGGAAGTCGCGCGCCAGGCCGGGATTGCAGGGTCGGAAAAACTTCAGGTCCTGCTCAATTTTATGATCAGCCGAGAGGAAGACCTGAGGTATACGTCCCACCCAAGACTGATCCTGGAGACGACACTTATCAAGATGTGTCATCTCGGCGAATTTCTCTCTTTTGATGATCTCTTAAAGAAAATAGAGTCATTGGAAAAAAGGCTGACGGGTTCACCCGGTGCCGGTCGGCAACCAATGGCAGACCATATTGCAGATACAAGCGCCGATTGGGTTTCGGAAAAGGAAGGGAAAAGGGCGTCACAGCAAGAAAGTACTGTAAAGAGCGGGCAAAGCTGGGACGATTTTCTGTCCTTTTTGAAATCCAAGAGCAAGGCCACATATAACATTCTCAAGGACTGGCAGCTTATCAAACTGACTGAAAAAATTATAGAGATCGCCCGAAGCAGTCAGTCTTTTTCTTCAACCTATTTTGACGACCCTGAAAGGTACAAACAGTTAGAGGATTATTGCCGTGATTTTTTCAAGACGGATATCCGGGTGAAAATCGTTAACAATAACCAACCCCCAACCTTAACAAGGTCGTCATCAAAGGCAATTCATCCTGAACCTGAAGCAAAGGATCATTCTGATCTTCCCCCCCCGGTTCAGGAAATCGTGCATATGTTTCAGGGGGAGATCACAGCCAATAAAAAGGAGGAGTAAAAAAAATGAAAGGAATGCCTAACATGGGCCAGATTATGAAACAGGCTCAGCAATTTCAGACAAAGATGGCCAAATTACAGGAAGAGTTAGGAGACAAAACCGTTGATGCATCTTCCGGTGGAGGTATGGTGTCGGTGGTGGTTAACGGGAAACAGGAACTCCTTTCCATTGACATAGAAAAGGAAGTCATTGATCCGGAAGACCGGGAAATGCTTCAGGACCTAGTAATGGCAGCGGTAAATGACGGGTTATCAAAGGCAAAGGATATGATGAACGAGGGAATGGGCGCATTGACCAAGGGAATGAATATTCCGGGCATGCAGGGACTCTTGTAGGTAGCGGTAAAACCATGGGAATCTATCCACCATCTCTTACAAAATTGATTGAACACTTTACCAGACTACCCGGTATCGGACAAAAATCCGCGACCCGAATGGCCCTTTTTGTGCTCAAAAACAACAGGGACCTGGCAGAAGGCCTGGCCGGAAGCCTGATAGATGTCAAGGAAAAGATCAAATTGTGTTCCATCTGCTACAACCTCACCGATGATGATCCATGCCCTATCTGTTCCAATGAAAATCGTGCGGACGGAACCATCTGCGTTGTTGAAGGACCCGGGGACCAGCTTGCATTAGAGGAATCCGGGATTTTTCGAGGAAGGTATCATGTACTTCACGGGACCCTTTCTCCCTTAGATGGAGTCGGTCCCGGAGACCTCAAAATAGGGGAGCTTCTAAGCCGACTCGAAAGGGAGGGAATCAGGGAGGTCATACTCGCTACTAACCCCACCACGGAAGGAGAAACGACGGCATCCTTCTTAGTCAAACTCCTGTCTGAAAAAGACGGGGATCTTAAAATCACCAGAATCGCTCTCGGCGTTCCCATGGGCGGGGACCTTAAGTACATGGACCGTATGACCCTTGAACATGCGCTCAAGAGCCGGATGCCGATTAATCCATGATTTCCGAGGAAGTCCTTAAAAAAATAACACACATTGTCGGTCAAAAGCATCTGATCTCGGGCCGGGACGAATTGGTAGAATACGGCTCCGATGCCACCAAACTGGAAGCCATGCCGGACGCGGTCGTATTTCCTCAAAACAGCGAGGAAATCTCACTGATTCTCAGGCTGGCAAGGGAAAAGGGGTTTCCCGTCATACCCAGGGGAGCGGGAAGCGGCATGAGCGGAGGTGCAGTACCCGTAAAGGCCGGGCTTGTTGTGGCCATGAACAGGTTTGACCGTATCCTTGCCATTGATGAGGACAACCTCATCTGTAAAGTGGAGCCGGGCGTGATTACCGCCGATCTTCAGAAGGCAGTTGAAGATACAGGTCTTTTTTATCCACCCGATCCGGCAAGTGTGAATATCTCTACCATAGGCGGCAATGTAGCCGAATGTGCGGGGGGCTTAAGGGCCGTAAAGTACGGTGTAACCAGGGACTATGTCTTAGGCCTGACCGTCGTACTTCCAACGGGTGAAATCATAAAAACCGGTGTTGAGACCATGAAAGGTGTGGCAGGTTATGACCTGACACGGCTCATTGTGGGGTCGGAAGGCACCTTAGCCGTCATTACCGCCATTACCCTTCGCCTTGTTCCCAAACCCGCGGCCCGAAGGACCATGAGCGCCTTTTTCCCTGATGTCTCTTCGGCCGTTGACACGGTCTCCCGAATTATTCGGAGCAGGATTACCCCCGCTATTCTGGAATTCATGGACAGGCATTGTCTCGATTGTGTGAGAGAGGAACTCAATCTCCCCATTCCTCGGAAAGCCGGGGCCATGCTGCTGATCGAGGTAGATGGCGAAGAGGTTCTTGTGGAGCAGGAAGCTCTAAAGGTAAAATCGGTCTGCAATCAGGCAAAGGCCATAAAGTTCGAAGCGGCCTCGGGAAAAGAGGAGGCGGAGAAATTGTGGGAGGCCCGAAGAAACGTTTCGCCCTCCCTATATAAGTTGAGACCTCACAAGATCAGTGAGGACATTGTCGTCCCCAGAAGTCGAATGACCGAGGTGGTGGCCTTCCTGGATGAAATAGGACACAAATACGGCCTTCCTATCCCCGCGTTCGGACATGCAGGGGACGGAAACCTACATGTAAATATCATGCTGGATAAAGATAATTCCGGGGAAATGGAAAATGCCCTGATCATAATAAAGGCAATATTTGAAAAGGTCATTCATATGGGCGGAACCATTACAGGTGAACATGGAATAGGGCTTACCAAGGCGCCCTATCTTGAGATGGAAATACCCCGGGCCGGGCTCGATCTCATGTCCCGTATCAAAAAAGCATTTGATCCCGAGGGAATCTTAAATCCCGGGAAGATATTTTATTAGAGGATCTGGTCCAGGCTTTTATAGTTTTTTGTGTTATAGGCTTTTTCCACATCCACCAGCCGTAATCGTTCCAGAGCCTTTTTCAGCGGTACGCTGCAAATCTCTCCCTGATTCACACTGACCATGCGCCCAAAATCTTCGTTCACGATCATATCAATGGCCGCGATCCCGAATTTTCTACCCATGCGCCGGTCGTGGGCAGTG
>JAIOSR010000121.1 GCA_021107495.1 Desulfobacterales bacterium
ACTCGCTCAAGGTCTTTGAAGAAGGGATGAAACTCGCCCGATTCTGCTCCCATAAACTGGAAGAGGCCGAGAAAAAGGTCACCCTCCTTGTCCGTGAAAGTGGCGAAAAACATACACAAGCTCCTTTTGAAATTGAGGAAGAAAAGGATGCGGGGTGAAGGTATTTTGGAGTTAAAGGCCTATCTCGAAGAAAAAAGGGCTATTGTGGACAGGGAACTCAAGGCATATTTTCCTGAACCGGAAGGCCCTGCATCCCATGTGATAAGCGCCATGAAGTACAGCCTCTTTGCCGGTGGGAAGAGGCTGAGACCCATCCTCTGTATTGCCGGGGCCGAGGCCGTGGGGGGAGTCGGCACCCATGTCCTTTCCGTGGCATGCGCCCTCGAATTGATACATACCTATTCCTTGATCCACGACGACCTCCCTTTAATGGATGACGACGATTTGAGAAGGGGAAAACCGACCAATCACAAGGTCTTCGGTGAAGCTGTTGCCCTTCTGGCTGGCGACGGCCTCCTCACCGAGGCATTCAGCCTGATGACAGGGCCTGAATTAAGAGAACGAGTGGCGCCCGATATCATACTCAAGGTCATTGACCTGATTTCCCGAGCTGCCGGATACCGGGGCATGGTAGGGGGCCAGACAGTCGACATCCAGTCAGAGGGGAAAATGGCCGATTTGTGCCTTGTGGAATTCATACACACACACAAGACAGGTGCCCTGATTACCGCCTCTGTCGCATCCGGTGCCATGTTGGCCGGGGGTAATGAAGAGCAGATGGAGGCCATTACATCCTATGGCCGGAATATAGGGCTGGCCTTTCAGATTTCGGATGATATCCTGGATATTGAAGGTGACAGCAAACTATTGGGGAAAACAGCCGGTGCAGATGAACAAAAGGGTAAGATCACCTTTCCGGCGGTTGTCGGTCTGGAAAAATCCAGAGAACTCGAGGGAGAATTGGTTGAAGCGGCCATCCAAGCGCTTGAAGTCTTTAATAAAAAAGCAGATCCTTTGCGTCTAATCGCTCGATATATTATTGAAAGAAAGAAATGAACCCAAAAACACAGTATAAACTGTTAGACAGGATTGACAGCCCGGCCGATCTCAAAGGCCTATCCCTTCATGAACTTGAGGGCCTGGCAGAAGAAATCCGCCAAAAGATCATTGAGACGGTATCCATGACCGGTGGACATCTGGCCCCCAGCCTGGGGGCCGTGGAACTGGCAATCGCCCTCCATTACGTATTTGATATGCCGAAAGACAAGATCATCTGGGACGTAGGCCATCAGGCATATGCCCACAAACTGCTGACGGGACGTAGAGATCAGTTTCACACCTTGCGGACATACGGGGGCATCAGCGGATTCCCCAAAAGGGCGGAGAGCCCTTTTGACACGTTTAATACGGGTCACAGCAGCACATCCATATCCGCAGGCTTGGGCATATCGACCGCAAAGGCGCTCAAAGGAGAAAAAGGCAAGGTTATCGCGGTAATCGGGGATGGGTCCATGACAGCGGGCATGGCCTTTGAAGGACTCAATCAGTCCGGGCATATGGAAAAAGACCTTATCGTGGTCCTGAACGATAATGCCATGTCCATATCACCCAACGTGGGGGCCTTTTCTTCTTTTCTGAGCCGCAAAATGACGGGAAAGCGCTTTGTCGGTTTCAAAAAAGAGATCGAAGTCTTTTTGAAGTCTATCCCGGGGGTGGGTGAGGATATCCTGAACGTGGCCCGTAAATGGGAAGACTCATTTCTCACCTTTTTTACCCAGGGAATGCTGTTCGAGGCCCTCAGATTCAAATATATCGGACCGATTAAAGGACACCGTATTGACCGGCTCATTGAAACCTTCAAGAACACGCAGCACCTTGAAGGTCCGGTCCTGATACATGCCGTTACGGTCAAGGGAAAGGGATATGGGCCCGCTGAAAAGGACCCGGCACACTACCACGGTGTAGGCTCTTTTGAGATCTCCACGGGCGCGCCCCCCAAAAATGGCCCAAAACCCCCGCCGTCTTATACCGAAGTATTCGGCAGGACCATGGTGGAGCTAGGCCGGGAAAACAAAAAACTCTTTGCGATTACCGCGGCCATGCCCGAGGGGACCGGATTGACGGAATTTGCCGAGGTTTACCCGGAGAGATTCTTGGACGTGGGAATTGCAGAACAACACGCAGTAACCTTTGCTGCAGGCCTTGCAACGGAGGGCTTCAGACCGGTGGTTGCCATCTATTCCACCTTTTTGCAGAGGGCCTATGACCAGATCATCCACGACGTGTGCCTGCCCGGCCTGCCCGTGGTTTTTGCCATTGATCGAGGAGGACTCGTTGGAGAAGACGGTCCCACCCATCACGGACATTTTGATATAACCTATCTTCGAAGCCTCCCGAACATGACCCTTATGGCGCCAAAAGACGAAAACGAGTTGAGGCACATGTTGTACACGGCCTTACAACAGCCCGGGCCGGTGGGGATCAGGTATCCCAGGGGTAAGGGCCTCGGGGTCCCAATGGATAAGGACTACGAGACCATTCCCATAGGGAAATCGGAAATCCTCAGGCAAGGCAAAGACCTGCTTATTTTAGCATTAGGGGACAAAGTAAACCCCTCATTGGAAGCTGCTTTTCATCTCGAAAAGGAGGGACACTCCGCCTGTGTTGTCAACTGCCGTTTTGTCAAACCCTTGGACAGACAATTAGGAGAACTTGCCGGGTCAATCGGCAGGGTACTGGTCGTGGAAGAAAACATCAGACAGGGAGGCCTTGGCGGGGCCGTGCTTGAGATGTTCAACGACATGGGTGTCGAAAATGTCCGCACAAAAAGGATCGGATTACCGGACAAATTCGTGGAGCATGGCCCTTCAGCACTTTTGAGGGAAAAGTACGGTCTTGATTCCTCCGGGATTCTGAAGGAGGCGAGGGACCTGTGCCAATAGGCACAAAAATCCGGTTGGATCAACTCCTTGTCCAAAGAGGCTTGGCAGAAAGCCGTGAAAAGGCAAAGGCCCTGATTATGGCGGGGGCGGTAGATGTAAATGGGACCCGTGTGGATAAACCGGGGCGACCTGTTCCCGGTTCCGCATCCGTTTCTTTGATAAAAAAGGCCTCTCCCTATGTGGGCAGGGGAGGCCTGAAGCTTGAGGCGGCCATCAAACACTTTCCGGTGGACATAAAAGACAAGGTCATACTGGATGTGGGGGCTTCCACGGGAGGTTTTACGGACTGCCTGCTCCAACACGGGGCCCGCAAGGTTATTGGGATCGATGTAGGGTACGGTCAATTCGCCTGGAAACTCCGGCAGGACCCCAGGGTTGAGGTACTGGAAAGGACAAACATCCGCTACGTTAAACCCGAAGACATAAAAGAAGCGATCAACGCCGCAGTCATTGATGTCTCATTCATATCCCTCAGATTAGTTGTCCCGCCAGTGTCCGATCTTCTCCTTAGTCACGCCTTTATCATAGCCCTGATCAAGCCCCAGTTTGAGGTGGGAAAGGGGAAAGTGGGCAAGGGAGGCGTGGTCCGGGACCCGGACC
>JAIOSR010000540.1 GCA_021107495.1 Desulfobacterales bacterium
CACTTGGGGGCGTGAAGCTTGTGGCCGGAGCTGGAAAGCATGTAGCTGGAGCTGTTCCGAAGCTCAATGGGAATATTGCCTACGGCCTGGACCGCATCCGTATGAAAGTGAATGCTCCGGTCCCTTGCCATCAGAGCGGCCTCTTCCACCGGGAAGATCACCCCGGGTTCATTGTTGGCCCACATAAAACTGACAATAGCCGTATCCGGGGTGAGGCTCTCCTTGTATTGCCCCATGTCCAGGCGCCCTTCCCTGTCCACCGGGATCTCAGTAATTCGATAGCCCTGCTTTGCAAGCTCGTTACAGAGCACCTTTACGGCGGGATGTTCCACACGGCTTGTGACAATATGCATCTTGTCTTTTCCAGTACTCAGGGCGGACATAATGGCTGTATTATCGCTTTCAGACCCACAGCTCGTGAAGATGATCTCCTCAGACGACGCACCTAAGATTGAGGCAACCTGCTCCCTGGCTTCACGGATATCGCGTGCTATCTTACCGCCAAAGGTATAGGCGCTGCTCGGGTTCCCATACAGATCGCCGAGGAAGGGCTGCATGGCTTCGAGCACTTCCGGCGCAACCCTGGTCGTGGCGTTGTTGTCCATGTATATTGTTTTCATTCCTTCACCTCCTCTACGACCAGTTCGGGCCATACCAGCTCACGAAGCTTTTTTTCCACCAGATGGGTTAAGGTCAACTCAGAGGCCTTGCAAACGGCACAGGCCCCGCGCGTGGCCACTAAAACTCGATTTCCTATCACGTCTATCAGCTCTATATCACCGCCGTCCTGCTGCAGGGAGGGCCTGATTTCCCGTTCAAGGGTCTCCTCGATCATCCTGATTTTTTGGATATTGGAGAGCTTCGGGCGTTTCGCCGGCGCTTCTTCTTCCCGAACCTTGGCAATAAGCTCCCGGATTGTGTCATGACAGTTTTCGCAGCCACCGCCGGCCTTGGTATAATTCGTGACTTCTTCGACCGAAGAAAGATTGTTTTCTCTAATAGCCCTTTCGATCTCAACGTCGGTGACCCCAAAGCATTCGCAGACGATCTCCCCTTCCTGTTCCTGTTGGGGCTCTCCTCTGTAGTTGGAAAGGGCCGCCTCGAGAGCCTGACGGCCGAGTACGGAGCAATGCATCTTCTCCTTGGGAAGGCCGCCTAAGTAATCCGCAATCTCCTGGTTGGTGATCTTATCAGCCTCTTCCAGATTCTTTCCCTTGAGCATCTCGGTGAGGGCGGACGCCGAAGCAATGGCACTGGCGCAACCAAAAGTCTGGAATTTTGCATCTTCAATAGTACCCTTATCGTCCACCTGTAAAGTGAGTTTAAGGGCATCTCCGCAAGCCATTGATCCCACTTCTCCAATCGCGTTTGCATTTTCCACCTCCCCGGCGTTCCGGGGATTGAGAAAGTGTTCCTTCACTTTATCCGTATATTCCCACATAGGACCCCTCCTTATAACAAGCTGGTTTAGAAGATGAGAATCGGCCCGGATATCCGATCATAACCTTTAAAATGCCGCTGATTCTAAAATATCTCTTAGCACAAAAAGAGCTTGATCTCAACATGCAATGATTGCTCAGCCTCCTCTTCTTCCCATATTACCTCCCTATTACCTCCAGGAATCTGTCTGGGCGCGGGGGAGTTGGCAGGCCATCATGGATCGAATATACCGATCGAGTCCCTCCGGATCATCTCTTTCCAGGTCTTCGATTTTTTTGTGAAGCCGGGCCATGACGTCCCGGTTCTTAAGCATGTCCATCGGATGCAGGCCATAATGTCCGGACCGTTGGAGCAGCACATAGGCCTTTTGATCCTGTTTCGGCAGGGATAAAAAGCTGTCCAGTTCTTCGAGCATGCGCGCCTTGTCCTTGTTTAGATGGCCGTCCACATGCATCAGAAGGTTAAGACTGAAATCCGCACACCGGAAATGGGAAGGCATGTCATCCAGATGGGATAATAGCAAACGGATCTCCGCCACGATTTCCAGATCGCCAAGGGGCGTGAACCGGCCATCATCAACCATGGTCTCCATGGGGGAGTCGGGTGGCAGCGCAAAAGTGCGCACCCGGATGAAATCCGGCCGGATCCGGTTTAGCACGTTTGCCGTCTCCATGGCATTCTCCCGGCTCAATGCTCTGCCGCCAACACCGGGCATGATATATTCCGAAAGGGATATGCCGGCCGCCATCACGCGCTGTCCCCCTTGGACCATGTCCTCGGGGCTCTCCCCCTTTTGAATCAATTTCAAGACCTTTGAAGAACCGCTTTCGAGCCCCGTATGGATCCGTGTCAGCCCCGCTTCTCTGAGGGTTTTTAGCGATTCGATACTCTTTTTCTTCAGGCTCTTTGCACGGGCATAGGAAGTGACCCGGGTAATACCGGGGAATTTCTTTCTTAGATATGTAAGAATTTCCAACAGTTCCCCCGTGGGAAGGATCAGGGAGTCTGCGTCCTGAAAAAATGCCGTGGTGATTCCCGAGGCATAGGGGCCGTGATATAGAGCCATTTCATCCACGTCTTTTTTGATTTCCGCCACGGATCGTCTGGAAAAGGCGGTTCCCTTATAGGCCGGACAAAACAGGCACCGATTCCACGGGCAGTTCCTCGTCACACGAACCAGCAGACTGTTTGCCTCGCTTGGCGGCCTGATAACACCCTGTTCAAACATAGCGTATTCTCCCAATTTTTTTAAATGTGCGGTTAGACCGAAGACATGGGTTATGATCAGACGAAATCCCGCTTTTGGGTGGAAACTATTGTTCCTGAAACGCGACCACCGGACCTTCCGGTTTCAAACCACGAGAAAGTAACACCATGGATCGGTTCCTTCTTAGAAAATAATAGTCATCCATGCCGGG
>JAIOSR010000111.1 GCA_021107495.1 Desulfobacterales bacterium
CGAAGTGCCCAGCTTTTAATACCTTTTCCAGATTGCTTCCTGATTTGAATTCGCTCATATTACCAGTTCCTCCCTGATTAGTTGTCTTGGTCCGCCGTCCCGGGCCGTAGTCCAGCTCTTGGGTGGCTTGAATTCAAGGAGTTCATCCAGGCGACCCTGCTCCATCATCTTTCTTACGATGATGTCCCAGACACAGTCCACGTCCTTTGATATCTCACATTTGCCGTGATCGGAACCGCCGCAGGGACCATTGAGAAGACTCTTTGAACATCGGGCAATGGGACAGACCCCACCAAAGTAGTGGATCACACATTGTCCGCAACCGGCACATCTCTCTGACCAGACTCCGTGTTCAGTTGCACCACCCATGAATTTTGTGTTGACTCCGGGAAATACCCTTGCGGAAGGAAATCGCTCTGAAAGAAACTGTGGGCCTACCCCACAGGCAATGGATATCACTGCATCATAATCGTTGATCATGTCCTTTATCTCATCCACATATTCCGGATCGCACTGGCGCTCCAGGGTATGTTCTCCCACCTCGATCTTTTTGCCGTTTTTCTTTGCGTTGATCCGCAGGGTTGAGGCCAGTATTCCAACTTCTTTTGAGCCGCCCACGTTACATACTGTAACGCAACCCTTACATCCAATGATAAGGATTTTCTTAAAATCCTTAACCATCTCTAATATTTCCTTGATGGGTTTTGGTTCTGCAACAATCATTACATATACCTCGCAGCGTGTATTGAATTTATTTCGACATTACCGGGCCAAGTTCCTTTATTTTATCGGTCATATCAAGGGCCACTTGCACAAATTCCTGGCCTTTGCCCGCATAGAGGTTGAACACGTTTATCCTTTCCGGTTCAATGTCCAGTTCTTCCAGGATCTTTTTGACGTGCTCCACCCTCTTGGTCGCCTTGGTGATTCCATTGACATACTGGCAACTGTCTTCCTGGCAACCTGCCACGTAAACACCGTCCGCCCCTTCCTCAAAAGGTTTTAGAAGGTGCAAAACTTCAATGCGGCCCGTACAGGGAACCTGGATTATCTTCACATTTTCCGGCAGTGCCTTTTTCATTCCTTCCGCTACCTGTGCCGCAGACGAGGCGCAATTTGCGCAGCAAAAGGCGATGATTTGCGGTTTGAAGTCATTCATGTCAGCAACTCCTTTTTTGAATTGACGATTTTCAACCTCCAGGTTTTAAATCGGCAATCCCTCAATTTTTATAATATTCAATCTTCAGTAATCACTATTCAATAACAAAGAGGGTGCTTCAGTCAGCATCTGATCGCTGCACGTGGACATGATAATGGCCTTCCCGGGACATTCGGCCACACACATGCCGCAACCCTGGCAAAGCCCCGGTTCTATAAAGGCCGCACCCCTTTCATGATCAATAACGGGGACATTAAAGGGGCATGTCCTGACACAGGTACAGCACACGGCACATTTTTCGGGCATGACCTCGGCCACGAGTCCTCCCACCTGGACCGTGTCCTGAGATAGGATCTCAAGTGCACGCGCAGAAGCGGCCTTGGCCTGGGTGATACTCTCTGCCGTATCCTTGGGATACACCGCAAGCCCGGCCATATAGATTCCTTTGATACTGGTATCAACGGGTTTGAGCTTTTCCGGGGACTCGGAAAAAAATCCGTCATGGTCGAGATTTACTCTAAAAATTCCGGCCAATTCCTGGTTGTTAGTCCCCACAATTGCCGTTTGAAGTGAGACAAAATCGGCCTCAAGACTCAGGGATCTTTCCAGAATCGGATCTAAAACCGTCACCTTGAGTTTGTCATTACCGTCTAATGATTCAACGATCGGCTTATTATCCAGATCATAACGAACAAAAATAACGCCCTTGTCGCGTGCTTCCCGGTAAAGGCTCTCCCTTTCACCAAATGTGCGCATTTCCCTATAGAGGATATAGATATTCATATCCGGGTTTTTAGTTTTCAGATCAACTGCTGTCCGAACGGCAAAGGTGCAACAGAAATTGCTGCAATGGGTGCAGTCGGGCTCCCTGGAACCCACGCATTGGATGAAAACCGCGGTGCCGGCCTTTTCAACAGATGAAGAATTATCAATCATCTTGGCGCTCAGTTCTGACCAGAGATAAACGTTTTTGTTCTGCCCGTAAAGATATTCTGTAGGCCTGATTGAGTCCCCGCCCGGCGCCAGAATGGTCACCCCATGGGATATGTTTTTACTTTTACCCTTATTATCCAGGGTAGTCACAAACTTGCCTGCGAACCCCTTATTCTCCTTGACCGTAGTTTGGGTCATTACCGTAATGTTTTTGTCCTGTTTGACCGACGAGATAAGTCCTTTCAGGTATGCCTGAACATCATATCCCTGCCATGTTGTCCTTACATGACGCCCGTGTCCCCCGAGTTTTTTATCTTTCTCCACAAGGGTGACCTTATAACCTTCCGCGGAAATGGTTAAGGCACTCTCAATCCCGGAGACGCCGCCGCCCACAATCAGGGCACTCTTGACGACCGGAATCTGTCTGATGGGCTGAGGGGAAATAAGGTTTGCGCGGGAAACACCCATACGGAGCCTGTCCTGAACCTGTAAATGGGCAGATTGCGGATCGAAGACCCTCAGGTCCACGGTTTCGTAAAGGTAAGGGTTCAGCCCTGCAAGTTTAAGGGCTTCCTCAAGGAGAGCCTTGTGTATCGCAGGGGTGCAACTGGCAAAGACCAGCCTGTTTGCGCCGCTCTCCATTAGTCCATTGACAAGGGCACCGAGGATGTCGCCTTCCGCTTTTGAGACCGAGACGATTCCCGGAAGTGTTTCAGCGTATTTTTCTATTTCTGTTCCAAGGTCGAATGACATACCGGAACAGAGGTTGTAGGCTAAGAATACCTTTGGTTTTTTGCCTGCTGTTTTTGAAGGTTTCGGATATTCCATGGGCGGCGAAAAGGCCTCGGGTTTCAGGCAGGATGCTATTTCCGACACAGAGGCTGCCGCCTGGGTAATGGATTGGCCTATATCAAAAGGACCACTAAGGCCCCCGCAGACAAAAATACCGGGTTTATTGGTCGAAACAGGTCTGAATTGCCCGGTCCTGATAAACTGATCTTCGCTCAAATCTATCCCTGTTTTTCTGGCCAGTTCAATAGCCTTACCGGATGCTTTGAGGCCTACGGACAGGACGACCATATCAAAAATCTCAAACTTGACCTCTCCCTTCTCATCTGCATAAGCAATTTCCAGATCATCGCTTCCCGAAACCGTGTCAACCGTGTGAACCCGGCTGCGAATCAGGTTGACATCCCTTTCGATGGCCGTGTTCAGGTAATCCTCACAACCCTTTCCATTGGTCCTCATATCCATATAAAAAATGGTGGTCTCAATATCGTCATTCAGTTCTTTCGTATTCACGGCTTCTTTAAGGGCATACATGCAGCAAACAGATGAGCAGTAGGGTGCATCGCACAGGTTAATGTCCCTGGAACCCACACATTGAAGCCATGCAATTTTTTCGGCGGTCTTCCCGTCAGAGGGCCTTTTGATAATTCCCTGATCAGGCCCAAGGGGCTTCTGGCGCTGCTCATACTCGACACTGGTAATGACATTGGGAAGGCGTCCATATGCATATGTGTCAAATATCGTGGGATCAAATGTCTCAATCCCGGCTGCAAGGATAATTGCGCCTGCCTTTATGGCATCATTATTGCCTCCTTTTTTTACAGAGACCGTGAAGTTTCCCAAATCACCGGAGATATTTTCCACAGTGGTATTAAGCATCACATTGATATTCGGATCCTGTTCACAGGCCGCAATCTTTGGATCCAGCTTGCAACAGGCACAAAGCGGGTAAATGCGGTGAAGGCCTGGTATCATACCGCCCAATGTATCCGTATGTTCGACCAGATGGACACCGTAGCCTGCATCAGAAAGGGAAAGAGCAGCTTGAATTCCGGCAATTCCACCGCCCATGACCATTACAAAGCCCTTAGGTTTGTCTTGACCCATAACGTCTGTCTCCTAACTATCTAAGCGTTTGATTTGTCAGCACTAATTAGTTTACGGGTAAATATGCGGGCGGGAACGGTGCACCTTAACCAATGCTGAAAAACGTGTTTTGTCATTTTCGGGGCATTTTTCCCAGACCTGCTTGTGAATTATGTTACTTGCCACAATGCCCGCTTTAGTGTCAAGAAAAAATGTTGCTATCTGCAAATGCAGGGGAAATCATAGGGTTTCTAAATACTTGATAATTGGCCGCGCCTCTGATAATCTTGCAAAATGGGGTTCACGGAATAGAGGCGTTTAAGGTTTGAGCCTATGGCCAGAAATTGTTGCTGGAATTGTAAGTACTATATTGTAAAGGGCGACAATGAACCGTCTGTATTGAGCAGCGCTGTCTCAAACGTCTGCACTTTCAGTGAAGATGAAAATGATGACCGAAGCTGGGAAGAAAAGGCATGTCAGACGCCTCCCGGCTATGTGTGCCGACATTATGAGGAAAGGTTTTATTGATTAAACCTCTCGGAATTTCTGGAACTTATCGAAGTCATGGATCTGTTAACGGCAATCAGTTTATGCCACCCATATGGAAGGATGGAACTTTGGAATATTGGGAGTAAGAGCGTAAAGAATCTATTTGGATTGTCAAATCTCCTTCAACCCCATCATTCCACCTTTCCACTATTCCATTATTCCAATTTCGGAGAGAATCGGAGTTAAGTTTGCTATGCCCATTTACGAATATCAATGTATGGCCTGTGAAAGACAGTTTCAGAGCCTTGTGATGAAGGATGAGGATGAGGAGAGCCTGCTTTGCCCTGAATGCCGCAGCCCTAATCTGAAAAAGCTCATTTCCAGGGTAGCTTACCATGTTTCAGAAAGTGACCGCCTCGCGGCCTACGATCCCAAAAAGGCCCAGGGTGACAGCTTCTATAAAGATACCCGCAACATCGGTCTTAGCGCCAAAAAGCGGGCGCAGCAGATGGGTGTTGACTTGGGAAAAAGCTTTGAGACAAAGCTTGAGAAACTGAGGACGGATCCCGGCAGCGTAGTGAAAGATAGCGATTAGGAATGACATCATGGCTCGAGAAGGAGATGTAATCCTGGTTTACTATCAGGAAAAACCGTCTGTGTATGCCCGTATAGAGTTGATTGAACCCGATATGAAAAATGACTGGTATCAATTGACCCTATTAATCCTCTCCGTTCCTGCCCGGACAGTGACCTGGATTCTGCGGGAAGAATATATTAACGGCGTCCCTTTTACCATGGGCGGTACACCTATGAGGTTAGAAGAGGTCAAAAAACTTCCCATTGAAAGGGACCGTGAAGAAGACGGGGAAAAAAGGGTCCCGGGAAAACCTGCAACAATAATCCCCTTTAAAAAGACTTGAACAGGAGTTTGGTTAAAATGGGTTCATTTCAAATGTTTGTCATTCGGCTGATTCTCTCCATGATGTTTGCCGTCCTTGCGTGCCGAATCTTTTTTCAGGGAACCCCGCTAATAAAGGTTTTCGGCCTTGGCATAATCTTGCTTGGTCTGGCCTATTTATTTGAACATGTAAGAAAACGGGATAAAGGGGGAAATGATGGGAACTAAAAAATATGTCTATGCCTTTGAACAAGGCGACGGAAAGAATAAGGAACTCTTAGGTGGGAAGGGTGCCAACCTCTGTGAGATGACCCGGATCGGACTACCTGTGCCTCCCGGTTTTGTCATAACCACGGAAAGTTGCTTATCTTATCTGGATCAAAAGAAAAAAGGGTTGCAGGCTGAAGTGGTAAAACAGATCAGGGAGGCCATGGCTGAACTGGAGAAAAAGACGGGAAAAGGATTTGGAGATGCAAAAAATCCTCTATTGGTCTCGGTGCGGTCAGGAGCGGCAATGTCCATGCCCGGAATGATGGATACGATCTTGAACCTTGGCCTCAATGAAGACACCGTAAAAGGAATGATCCGCCTTACAAAAAATGAAAGGTTCGTTTACGACCTGTATCGCCGGCTGATCCAGCTTTTCTGCTCCATATCCCTTGGCATGGAAGACGATAATTTTGATCATATATTCAATAAAATAAAGGATAAATATAAAGCAAAAGAAGATGTTGATTTAGATGCAAAGGCCCTTAAAGAAACCTGCGATCAGTTCCTGGAGATTGTCAAGAAAAAGACCGGCAAGCCCTTTCCCCAGGACCCGTATGAACAACTGGAATTGGCCGTGGAGGCGGTCTTTAAATCCTGGACGGGAAAACGGGCCGTGGATTACCGAAGGGAATTTAAAATTACCAAAGAAATGGCCGATGGTACGGCAGTCAATATCTGTACAATGGTCTTTGGAAACATGGGGGATCACAGTGCAACCGGGGTGGCATTTACAAGGGATCCTGCTACAGGGGACAACCGCTTCTTTGGCGAATATATGATAAACGCCCAGGGTGAAGATGTTGTTGCCGGTATACGAACCCCGGAACCCATCAGGCAACTCAGAAAGGAAATGCCGGATGTCTATCCGGAGTTAGAGGAACTGAGGCATACACTGGAAAATCATTACCGGGAGGTCCAAGATCTCGAATTTACTATTGAAAAAGGAAAACTGTACTGCCTTCAGACTCGAAATGCCAAGATGAATGCTTCCGCCTTTATTAAGACATCCATTGACATGGTCAATGAAGGTCTTATCTCGGAAGAAGAGGCCCTGCTTCGGGTCCAGCCGGATATGCTGGCACAGCTCCTTTACCCCCAGCTTGATCCCAATGCCAAAGTCGAGGTACTTGCCCAGGGGCTTCCGGCATCCCCCGGGGCAGCCTCCGGTAAAATCGTATTTGATGCGGACCGGGCCGAATCAAAGGCAAAATTAGGCGAGAAAGTGATTTTGCTGAGGGAAGAAACTAAACCCGAAGATATTCATGGCTTTTTTGCGGCCCAGGGAATCCTCACGAGCAGGGGCGGGAAGACCTCCCATGCTGCCGTGGTAGCGCGAAGCATGGGAAAGCCCTGTGTTTCCGGGTGCGAGGCAATTGAAATCACCCCAAGCTCAAAGGAGGCGGTGATTTCCGGTGTATCCCTCAGAGAGGGGGACATGATCACCATAGACGGGACAACTGGTAACATTTATCAAGGCAAGGTTCCCACCATTGAACCTGAATTTGTTGAAGACCTGTTAGTGCTGTTGGAGTGGGCTGATGAAATCAGCGATCTTCAGATAATGGCCAATGCAGATACCCCGGATGCGGTTTCCAAGGCCAAAAAATACGGGGCCATGGGAATCGGGCTCTGCCGGACAGAAAGAATGTTCAACCAGCCCAAGCGATTGCCCATTGTCCAGGAAATGATCTTGGCCGAGACCACAGAGGAGAGACAGGCCGCATTAGACCGACTTCTCCCGTTCCAGAGGGAAGACTTAAAAGAGATCTTCCGGATAATGGATGGTTATCCGGTGACCATTCGCCTCCTGGACCCACCGATACACGAATTTCTGCCCTCAGCAGATGAACTGGTCCAGGAGATAGATCACTTGAAGGAATTGAGGAATACGGTAGGGGGTATGGCCGCACTCCCGGATACATTGAAAATGTTGGATCCGGAGCTCCACGAACGATATGCTGCCAACCTTGAGGCAATAACCCAGGGTCTGGAGGAACTCAAGAGCGAACACCTGACCGTGGACTTGATTGAATCCAAGGAAATTATGCTGAAAAAGGTGAGGACCCTTTCAGAGACCAATCCCATGTTAGGTCACAGGGGTGTGCGACTGGGCATCACCTATCCTGAGATATACGCCATGCAGATCAGAGCCATTCTTGAGGCGGCCGCCGAACATATTGGGGACGGGGGGAAAATAATCCCTGAAATCATGGTTCCCCAGGTGTGTACGCTGGAGGAATTGAAGTGGGTTCACGGGTTTGTGGTCGACATTCAGAAGGGGGTAGAAAAGAAGTTCAAGATTAAGGTGCCCTATGAATTCGGCACTATGGTTGAGGTGGTCAGGGCGTGTATGAGGGCAGGGCGTTTAGCCGAGTTAGCCGAATTCATATCTTTCGGGACAAATGACCTGACCCAGGCCACATTCTCATTTTCCAGGGAAGATGCCGAAACCAAGTTCCTGCCCCTTTATGAGGAATCCGGAATACTTCAGGATAATCCCTTTGAAGTCCTGGATATCAAGGGGGTAGGGCGACTTATGATGATTACGATGGAATGGGCACGGAAGACAAGGAAAGACATGAAGGTAGGGATTTGCGGTGAGCAGGGGGGCCATCCCGATGCCATCCGGTTCTGCCATTATATCGATATGACCTATGTGTCCTGCTCCCCACCCAGGGTGCCCATTGCCAGGTTGGCAGCGGCCCATGCAAAGCTGAAGGAGGGGGAGTATAGTATAGTCTGATAAATGGGTATGCACTTTAGTCAACTGCCTACCCAATATTAATGAACAGATCTTGACGGCATCTATTTAGCAATGAAAACCGCAGAATTTCGAACAAGAAATGCTGAAGGATGAAGTTTTTTAACTTCTGCGGTTCGAAATTTCTTGTTCGGTGTTCGATATTCAACTATCTTTGCATGGGTTGGCCCCAAAGACAATATGAGGTTGAGCCAACTGCATACCCACTGTCTGATAAAGAAGTGACTAAAGTGAACTAAAGTTCAAAGTGATCTAAAGTGACTGAAATGTCTAAAGTTATATTGACTAAAACCCTTAATCTTAGCTCACTTTAGACACTTCAAACTTTAGTTCACTTCTCAATTTCCTATGCCCTGTAATGGGATAATTCATACAACCTATGACTCAGTTGGCCCAATCTCTTCCGGGCCTGCCGGGTATCCTCCTCTGATTCTTCCCCGCCCTTCAGGATATCTTCATTGATAAACCTGATTGCATTCTTAAAGCTGAGCCGGGATATGGCCTCCATGTGATCAATGAGCCCCAGTTTGTGAAAACGCAGGCCCATGTAATTCATATTTTTCAGGATGTCTCCTTTCTTGGAACTTTTTTCCTGTTGAATAAACGATCTGGCCGCGATCCAGTAGGATTCGAGGAAGGTTTTGGCCAGGGCCGCCCACATGGGCAACTGGTCAAAGCCAAGCCTGGTAAGTGTATAGCCCCCATTGCCATTGGCCCGCGTGATGAATAATTTTTCCAGGAAATAGACAGTAATCTTTTTTACCTCTGTGGAAATTTCTTCATCCACATTATAAATGAATTCATTCTTGAAGAGATTTCTCAGAAAACCGTAGTCTGTCAGGATTGATTCGTGAGTTTTGATCTCTTCCTTGCCGGTCAACAGGGAGACCGCCACAAAGGCATGACCGATAAAGCAATGGATAATGCTGTTCTTATAGTATTCCAGTTCCGGTTTTTTCTCTTCATCCACGTAATAGAAGGTTTCGGCCCCGTCCACATCCTCGAGGAAACTAACAATCTTCCTGTTGATTAGAAGCGCCAGGGTCTCTTCAACCGTTTTTTCAAATTGGTCAAAGGTATTGGCCATGGGGATTTCATATGTCTTGAGGAACCCTAACAGCATTTCCATTGTGGCGGTCAGTTCATGAAGAAGAAAACCCCTACGATGTTTAGTGAGAATGGCTGATGCAGTAAGGGACAAAGGGATCACAAGGGTCGTTTTGTTAATAGACCGGATCAGTTGAGATGCCAAAGGCTTTAAAGACTCTTGTTCGAGGACCTCTTTCTCGTCAAGGTATTGATTGAGTGAAAAGGGCTCGCCAAAGCGGATGTAAATCTTCCCGTATTTCCTTTTCAGAAAACGTCTGGCCTTTATCATTTGTTTAAAACTTTCCCGTTTTTTTTCAGTGCCGCCTAACTCTTTCAGGTAGGACTTCTCCTCTAAAATGCGGTCATAACTGATGGAGGCCGGGACGAATACCAGGTCTTTACAATATCCATCCTGCTTTGCCTTTAGCAGGATAGAGAGAAATCCGGTCTTCGGAAGAATCAGCTTGCCGCTCCGGCTCCTTCCTCCCTCAATAAAAAATTCAAGAGGGTGCCCCTCTTCAAGGAGTACCTTGATATACCTTTCAAAGACCTGTGAATATAGCGGGGCCCCTTTAAAGGTTCTGCGGATAAAAAACGCCCCTGATTTTCTGAAAATATGGCCCATGGGCCAGAAAGCCAGATTTTTGCCTGCTGCGACTCGGGGCATATGCACATGGTTGAGCACAAAGATGTAATTCAGCACAAGGTAATCGATATGGCTTTTGTGAGACGGGATGTAGATAACATTGCCCTTTCTGGCCCAGTCCCTTACCATGGCCAGTTCTTGCGGATTTGCGTCAATGCCCTGGTAGATTTTTTTCCAGAACCACGTCAGGGCCATGAAAAAAAACTGCACATAAGCGACATTGTAATCCGCCGCGATCTCGTCAAAATTGGCGCCCGCCTCTTTTCTCAACTGCTTCAGTCTTTTTCCGTTTCCTGCGGCCATTTTTTCAATGGTTCCAGTAATCTCCCGGTCTCCGAGGACTTTTTCCTTAACTTGCTGCCGGGACTTCATAATGGGACCTAATATCACCCTTTTCTGCCCATCAATGCTTTCAATGAGCAGTTGCCTGATTTCCGAGGTTATTTCTTCTGCGGGCCGGGATTCAGGCTGGCTTTCCATGTATGCCTTGAGATCCAGGGGCCTTCCGAAGTCAATAAACGCCTGGCGGTGATGTCTGAAAAAAAGACCGATTTTTCTTACAAATCCCGGCTTATCTTTGAATCCAAAGAATATGTCTAAGAGGTTTGGATGTTCCTTTTCCGGTGTTTTTTTGTAAAGAATCAGTTGTGGGACAATATAGATAGGTCTCTCCATAGTTTTCTGTGTTTCAATGAGAAAATGGAGATGGTCTTTCTCGGCATGGATGAAGCGTTTTTCAAATCCCTTTGGATCTACAAGGCAAATAAGAGAGCTGGTCCCTTGCCGAATAGCGTCTCTGAAGAAGCCTGTCTTGTAAGGACTCGGTAGACTGCCGTTTTTAAAAAAATAGGCAAGGTGGAATTTTATGACCCTCATGAGTTGTGAAAGGGGTAAAACCAGGGACATATTCATGTCAAAGGAAATTTTGGGGTAGGGCAGGCGGCCCCTGCGGAAGCGATAATGGTAAAGGAGGTAATCCAGTTGTCCCCTGTATTTAATGGCATAGACGACCGTCCCCTCCCTGTGCATACGCTTCAGGTCCCCGGTCATGTTTTCATCTAATCGAACGAGTTTGAAGAGTCTGTAAAGAAACCAGCTCAGAAAATAACCGGGCTTATGATCAAGTACAAATGGGTAAAAAGGTTTTTCTCGAATAAAATTCATTTTATATAGACCTGCCCTTACCGGTATAATCAATAAACGTCTCGATTCACCTCCGGACTGGACAAAGGGGAATCTTTGTCAATAAGTACTTTCTTAATCTAATAATCTCATCTTCCTGATAAATCAATCCAAAACAGAGATAAAGGCATATCCGATCCAGGTTTCCTGTCACTTCCAAAGACAAGTCGGGAGGTGCAATGCGTCATAACTATGACGAAAGTACTGCGAATTTTGACGTTATGAGAAAATTGTGAGTTCACTGTCTGTGAAACCCAGATTGAATTTTTCAAAAACAGGCCAGACATTCGCATGAACCTATGAACCCTGAACCTGCACATATGGAAAGATGTGTTGACAAAAAAAAATGTATAATTAAAAATAGCAGTAAAATAGCTGAAACATTTTAAAGAAATCCCCGGAGGGAATTATGTATAGACCGATGGCCATATCCAGCTTGACTGTGGATCCTGTTACAAACAGCCCCATTGTCATCCTGAGGGAAATTGACGGGGATCAGACCCTCCCCATCTGGATCGGATTGCTGGAGGCTACGGCCATTGCC
>JAIOSR010000483.1 GCA_021107495.1 Desulfobacterales bacterium
AAGTGTGCCCCCAAGGCGCATAAACGAAATTGTGCATGGGAAAAGATCCATTACTGCAGATACTGCACTTCGTTTGGGACGGTTTTTCGGCATGTCACCTCAGTTTTGGCTAAATCTTCAGACGCGTCATAATCTTGAAGTGACAGAGGATTTGCTTGAGTACCGGCTTGATGATGAGGTACACGCTCTTCAAGTCCAAACAGGATAAATATGTGTAATCGGGGATGGGGCTAAATAAATAAATTGCAAATAGCCGAATTGATTTTTTTAACCCGTCAATTCCGCAAGGAGGAATACATATGCTCGAACCGGGAACGCGGATTGAAATGACCAAGGGATATAAGGGGGTCAAGGGTTTGATTATGGAAAGGACCGGATCGGAATTTGAATTCTATGTCGTTAAACTCGAAAACGGCATTCACATGGTAGCCGGGCCTTCTGCCTTTATTGTCCTGGAAAAGGATTAACCACCCCTCTTTCTGTATATTACTTTTTCTAATAATCATTAAGGCTTTGAGTATCAGATTCTTTGAACCCATATTTGTTGCAAAAATCCAAGTAATATCGCAACCATTTTAAGTAATGGCTCTGGTTCCTTTGGGGTGTTTTATTTTGACCAATAAAGTGTTGAATTTTTTCACCCTTCCTTTGATAATTTATCCGTATACGTCTATCTTATAATATGGATTGTTAACCAGTTGGTTTTTTTATGTAATTTTATGTTTTTGTTGTTAAGATTATATCTTTCTGGTATTTAAACACCACAATTTATTGAGTCCCGTAGATAAACGTAAAATCATATAATCACTTGTAGGGCAGTAGAAAAAGATGAAAAGAAGATGCAAATGGTGCGGGAGCGATCCACTCTACGTTGCATACCACGATGACGAATGGGGCGTTCCTGTTCATGACGATCGATGCCTATTTGAAATGCTGGCCCTGGAGGGCGCACAGGCCGGTCTGAGTTGGTTGACAATTCTGAAGAAACGGGAAGGGTACCGCAAGGCGTTTCATAGCTTTGACTACGAGAAAATCGCTGAATATTCACAACGCGATATCAAACGTTTACTCGCAGATTCCGGTATTGTACGCAATCGTCTCAAGATAGAATCGGTCATCAAGAACGCACGGGGTGTTCTGGCCATAAAGGAGGAGTTCGGGTCACTGGACTCTTTTCTCTGGCGATATGCCGATGGTGCTCCCCGGCAGAACGCCTGGAAGTCCATGGCGGATCTGCCCGCTCGCACAGAGCAATCCGATACGATGAGCAAGGATCTTAAACGCCGTGGATTCAATTTCGTAGGTCCAACAATTTGCTATTCATTCATGCAGGCAGTCGGCATGGTAAATGACCATACGACAGATTGCTTCAGATACAGAGAGATTGAAGCTGCCCAACAGTTATAAGACCTCCGATGTCAAAAGCAATACTTCACCGTATACGAAAAAGTTTTCAATTTTCGTATAACGAGCAACGAACCACTAAGGCCTGCTTGACATCGGCCCCTACTTGATTTCAAAACCCGTGCCAGGTTAGAAAGACCCTGCATTAACCGCATGCACTCGGACAGCAAAAAGCGCCGCTAGATCCTCGCTCTGCTTTTTGCTTCCGGTGATGAGGCCGTTAAGCGCCAAGATTTTTCTTTAAACTGCAAATATCCCCACCTAACGCTACGATTCCAGGCAACTGAATTTAGTTGCAATATTAATATTTATATGTTATATTCCGTCTTATTAAAAAGGAGTGTGAATGGGTCGAAAAGAAAAATTATTGGCAATGTTACAGCAAAGGCCAAAAGACTTCACTTGGGAAGAGTTGACAAGCTTGCTAAATAGTCTGGGATATGTGCAAAGAAAAAGAGGGAAAACTGGAGGCTCAAGGAGGAGATTTGTGCATACT
The DNA here is from genome assembly GCA_021107495.1 of Desulfobacterales bacterium. Lineage (GTDB taxonomy): Bacteria > Desulfobacterota > DSM-4660 > Desulfatiglandales > Desulfatiglandaceae > JAIOSR01. The sequence continues at coordinate 1,901 of JAIOSR010000483.1, forward strand.
TCAGCCCCCACCATCACACTGCACAAACCTCACCCCACCCGTATTGTGAAAATGTATGTGATCAATGATATTTTAGAACTCCTTAGAAAAGAGGGAATGATATGAAAGATATGATGGCATATAAAGGATACTATGGTTCAGTACATTATAGTGACGAAGACCAGATATTTCATGGAAAAATTGAATTTATCCGCAGCCTCGTTAGCTATGAAGGTATAGATGTAAAAAGTTTACGAACGGCGTTTGAAGAGGCTGTTGATGATTATCTGGAATTATGTGAAAAAGATGGAAAAGAGCCAGAAACTCCCTTCAAAGGAAGTTTTAATGTTCGGACAGGACCTGATTTGCATCGTAAAGCCGTGCTATTTGCTAAATCAAAAGGAACGAATCTGAACGAATCTGAATTCAATTATTACAGATGCTTTGGAGAAGTATTTATCAACTATCGAAGGCGCTAACCTGCTCATGACACAGATGGGCCATAAAAACGGCCCACTGTTTATGGGCGCGTTATTGGGGAGGAGATGCTTCGGAACAGAGTCTAGGGGTCATCTAGGGGTCAAGTCTTTGCTTGACTCTTGATTAAAGGCCAAATAGGATATCGCCATGTCGAGACCGTTAAGAATCCAATACCCTGGCGCATGGTATCATTTGATGAACCGGGGGCGACGGCGCGAAGAGATCTATATAGATAAGGTTGATTACATCGGCTTTATTGAGCTCCTGCGTGAGGCCTCCGAAGTATTCAATGTGTGCATTGCAGCCTATTGCCTTATGTCTAATCACTATCACCTGCTCATGCAGACACCTGATGGTAACCTGTCACGGTGTATGAGGCATATAAATGGCGTTTATACCCAGAGATTCAATCGGAGGCACGGCCATGATGGACCACTATTTAGGGGGCGCTATAGATCGATTCTTATCGATCAGGACAGTTACCTCCTTGAGCTGATCCGCTACATTCACAGAAACCCCTTTGAGTCAGGACTTGAGAAGACTTTCGGCCAATATCCTTGGAGCAGTCACAAAGGGTATATATCAAATGCAAAGAAATTGGATTGGTTGCATAAGGAATTTATCCTTTCGATGTTTTCCAAAGACAAAAATACGGGGATAAGACTTTATAAGGAATTCGTATTGAAAGAAAGTTCTGAGGATATAACCAGGGTTCTTGGGCGCATCAGAGTCCCACCCGTTTTGGGCGACGACAGATTTATGAAATGGGTAAAGGAAAACTTTTTCAACAAAAAATACGATAAAGAGGTTCCGCAGTCCAAGTCGTTGGCTCCGAGTGTAAAGGACATAAGAAGCGCTGTCTGCAAATTCTACGGTGTTGATGAAAAAGAGATCTTAGGATACAAACGAGGGGTGGCAAATGAGCCGCGAAAGATAGCGATTTATCTTGCAAGGCGACTAAGCAGAGACAGTCTGGATGAAATCGCCAAGGCTTTCAATGTGGGGACATACAGTTCTGTGAGCAGTGTGGTCAACCGCATAGGCAGTCAATTGCAGACTGACTCAAAGCTGAAGAAGTCATACCAGCAGATATATTCTTCTCTGACTATGCGCCAAGCAAAGACTTGACCCCTACACTCGTCCCGTCCATTTGGCCTTTGGAAGTTTGCAACGTACTATTGGTGACTGAGCGTAAAAAACGAATTGGTGAGGCGGGCAGCACACGTTTCCTTGCATTGCTTGCTGAACTTCCAATAATCGTTGAACAGGAACCACCGGAGAGGATGATTAAGGAAATTTTTGCATTAGCCCGCAAACACAAACTTTCAAGCTACGATGCCTCATATCTGGATCTCGCAATGAGAAAAGGA
>JAIOSR010000204.1 GCA_021107495.1 Desulfobacterales bacterium
CTCTGGTGACGCCATCATATTTACAGCAGATGCGAACCATACTTTTGGCTTCTCTGATGACACTTCGAGTATTCTTGCTGCCGTTGGTGTCAACACCTTTTTTAAGGGTGCGAGCGCAGGCGCTATCGATATAATGGACACAATCGGGTCTGATAAAACTTTCATTGCCGCAGCCAGGATTGCTGCAGACGGCAGCTATGCCTCGGGTGACAACTCAAATGCCCTGGCAATTGCAGATCTGCAATACACATCTTTGGATATTCCGCAGTGGACGTGCGACAGGATCACAGGAAACACGGAAGGCAACCTTAATACCACCATTGAAAACTATTACCATGCCATGGTGGGTTCCATAGGCACTACCGCTTCGGGTATCTCAAGCGGTCGGCTCATAAATGAGGAGATGGTAATGAAATTAAGTGATATACGCGACAGCATTTCGGCAGTCTCCCTTGACGAGGAAATGACAAACCTTATAAAGTTTCAGAGTGCCTATGAGGCTGCTTCCAAGCTTATTAGGGTAGCAGATGAAATGCTTGAGACCCTGCTCAATATTAAGTAGCTTATTATACATAAACCCGTAAGACTGTTTTAGAATTTCGTAACAAAAAGGGTGTTATCATGAGAGTGGCAAACAAAACTATTTATGATATGGTAAAATTCAATTTAGGCAAAATTACCGAAGAGTTAAATCATGCCAACAAAGTTGTGTCTACAGGCAAGCGTATATCAGACCTTTCTGATGATCCGGTAGGGCTTACCCAGGCGCTCAATATTAAATCGGCTCTTTCCAACTTTGAGCAATTGGGCCGCAATATAACCACGGGAAACTCCTGGCTTACTGCTTCTGAAAGTGCCATGTCCAATGTGCAGAATCTGATATCCGATGCCAAGACCCTGTGTGTACAGATGGCCACCGCTACCATAGGGACAGAGGAAAGGGCCTCTGCAGCAGAGACCGTTCAAAATACTTTGGAGGAAGTTATCTCGCTGGCAAACACACAGTTGAACGGACTTTATATTTTCTCAGGTTCGAAAACGGACACCGCCCCGTTCAGTCAGGATGGCACTTATAATGGGGACAATAATCCCTTTACAATAAAGATTGGAAGGGATTCTTCTGTCCAGGTAGGAAGCGATGGCGGGGCCGTTTTCGGAACCATTTTCAACACTTTGAGTGATTTGAAAGACGCCTTAGGGGCCAATGACTTCGATGGGATTCAGACGGCGATGATCAACCTGGATACCCACTTTGATCATGTTTCAAACAAGATATCCGACGTCGGCTCCAAGATGTTACGCATGGAAATCAAGGAGAACATCTTTCAGGATTTGAAAATCAGCAATACCGAAAGACTTTCGGAGATTGAGAATGCCGATATTACCGAGGCAATCATTGACCTGCAAGCAAAAGAGCTTGTCTACCAGGCTGCTCTTGCTTCTTCAGCCAAGGTTATGGAATTGAGCCTGGTTGATTATATCAAATAAAAAGCCTGGCCCAGAGGACCAGGCTTTCAATGTAAAAATATAAAAGCCACGGATGGGCCATGCTTATACTAACAAGGAAGTTAGGTGAAAGGATTAATATTGGCGATGATATTGTTATTACTTTGCTTGAAATAAAAGGAGCACAGGTCAAGCTGGGCATCGAAGCACCCAAAAGTATTAGCATTCACCGTCAGGAGATATATGAAAGGATTAGGACAGAAAATCTTGAATCTTCTCATGTAAATGAATTAGATCTCGCCAGAGCCGCCACCCTTTTCAGTAGCATTACCTCAAATAGGAATTAGAATTGAAGATTAAAACAACAAGATTCGGGACTGTCACCTTAGGGGAAGAGAAAATTTTAAATATGCCCTTCGGTATGCTGGGATTCCAGGACAAAAAACGCTTTGTCATACTTCAAAATAAAGAGAATTCCCCCTTCTTCTGGTACCAGTCGGTTGACGATCCGTCGCTTGCCTTTGTCATTACAAATCCCTTTCTCTTTATGCCAGACTATGAGGTGGATATTGAAAATGTTTTAATTGAAATGTCCTGGAATGGAAACAGCAAGAACAATATTTTGGAATTGTATGTTGTTGTTAATATTCCGAAAGGTGCGCCTGAAAAAATGACTGCAAATCTCATCGGCCCTATCTTAGTAAATAATAAGACCCGTCAGGCTGTGCAGGTCGTCATGTCTAATAGCCCGTACATCCACAATTTTCCTCTAATAACACAAGATGAAATAGAAAGTGAAAGTTGAACTAATGGGAAGAGGAAACACTATGGCACAAATTTTGCCCTATTTCTAATTAAAAAGCGATAACGAAAATTTAAAAATGCGGACAGTTCATAACATCAGCAGCGGTTTTTCCCCCTTATCAACCCGAGTAAAAAACTCCACCGATTCAGGGTTTTTTGAGAAATTGAAAAGCCAAGTGAACATCCAAAATAAGCGATCCGTCTCTGAGGCCCAGCCGAATTTATCCGAAAGCAAGGCCAAATCCGAACTTGTCTGCGTAGGTAGTATTTCCCATGAAAAACCCACCGTTTCTCATCTTCTGATCAGGCACCCCCAATATGGGAAAAACTGCTGGAAAATTATCAAGTCCGAACTCAACCATAATTTAAACTATCGGGAACTTCCTGAAGGCAAAACCATATACCTTGATCCACAAACCTTAGAACTTATCTGGGATGGCCGGTCCTTTAAATCGTCGTTTGCCGCTTCTGGTAGGGAACCTGCCCATAATTCAAAAGAGTCTGCCCGGGAAAAGGTTTTTACAACTCCCAGGACGCCTTATACAATGTTAAACGAGCCCTCTTTTGCTCCTAAAGACCTGTCGGAAGTACTAAAAAGCTACATCGGAACATCTTATAATAAGCTGGACTGCTTTGAACTGGTAGTTCAAGGACTGAGAAGTATGGGAATATGCTATGGAGGGAAAGAGGGTCTTCAGAATCAGCTCATCAAAAAGGCATTAGCCCAAAGGCTACCCATTAATTCATATCTAACCGGTGAAGGGCTGATTGAACATTTTTCAACCCAGGTTTATAATAAGACATTTTCAGATGTGAGCCGCCCGGATAATCAAGCGGAACAGGTATTTTCGGAGATTGAATCCAGCCTTGAAAAGGGGCTGATAGTCTCTTTTTCAACGGCCGGAAGAGGGCATATTGGGGTTATCTCCCGCTATGATAACATCTGGACATTTCTTAATTCCGGGGTTATCGATAATAATGTACAGTCTCCTTCCAAAATGAAAGGGGTGGGAGAAGAAAATCTGAAAGCGGAAATCGCCAACTGGTTCCGCCTGGCCGAGGAAAAGGGTGGGCACTTGATGATTACTCTTGGACGGTTGAACAATGAAAAACTGCTTCCCTTCGTGAAAGCTCCTTTCTCCCATACATCGATCTAATGAATTAAATTGCTTCACAATTTTATGAAGCGCGGCTTCGCCGCTCTAAAAAGGGAAATCCCCCAGCCGGTCACAGGTTCCGGGTTCAAAGATTCAGGGTTGCTTTTCTAACGATTACATCTTGTTTTCCACAAAAGCACTGTTTCGCTAATTTCCGTTGCGGTTTTTATCACTAAACAATTTCGTGTGCCCCAAGATTTTTAACGTCATGAAGTCTGCCAGAAGGCTTCCCGCAGTCTCAATCGCCTTCCTGAAAGGGGTATTTCTCACATACCGCCACCTGACATCTTCAGGGTAATGCTCTGGCTTTTTCAAATTTGAAATTATGGGGAGATCCGATTCCCCCAGATTTGTTGCGTGAACCCTTTGCCACGCATCACCAAATGGCAAAATATCCGTCAGGTAATCTAACACGACCTGGCCATTATCAAACAAATCTGTGACTAATTCCCTCCCTTTATTGAAATTACCAACGGTGGCATCCGGGATTACTTCAATGAGATTCCAGCCCGCAAGGATAAGATCCTCGCCCATGTGTATTAAACTCCGGCCTGCTCCCTGGATGAGGTCTCCAAAAATTGCTTTTTTCACGTTCGAGACAAAAAAGCCTATTCGTTCTAAAACTCCCTGGGGCTCTTTTTCACCATTCGGCCGCCACGAGCCAAAACTCAAGGCACTCCCCACGCCTTTAAAAAAATCAACAACAGAACCTAAAAGTCCTCTTTGTCCGGCTTCCTGGATCTGGTTGTTTTCGTCACGGTATTTTATCTTGGACCCGAAAAAGAGATCCTTGAAAAAATTTTTTACATTACTGAAAGCATCTGAAATATCCTTTCCTACCCGTCCCCAAAAGGACTCCTGAACCTCTGGATGGGGGGCCACTTTTCTCTGATCCAGATAATAATCATCACCACCGGGGTTACTAAGAAGTTGATCGTCCTTATACTTTGAAATGTCACTTATTTTGTCAGACTCACCATATTGGTTTTGCGCCTTTTTATAGGCCGCACTAACATCCCTGCCGGATGCAATATTTGATGCAAATTCCAGGGGTATGTCAGACGGGATCAAAGTGAACATCGGGGTTGTTTTTATAGAGACATCATTGACATTGCCCGAAAGATTTCCTTCTAAGACAGATTGAAAACTCATCTTGTTATTGTGAGGTGCTTTTGCCGCATTTGAATCGCTATTTATATGGCTTGTGGAAAAAATATTTTGCAGTTGCATAGACCTGTCCTGAAAAATTAATTTTGCAAGCTTTCACGGGTTCGGACCTGGACGCCGGATGGCGGGCGGGATTCATCGTTCAGAGTTACATTCCTTTCGTTAACTTTTCTTTTAGGAAGTTTAAATTTTTTGCAAACCCTGAACCTTGGAACCATTGAACCCGTGAGCGGTTACGATATTTTTTAAATCATTACTATTAACCGCAAAAAGTGCAAGATAGATGCCACTTTACGTTTTATGCTTTCCCGGTAAAATCTTCTGTAATTACGGTATATTGTCTGATCAACCGCCTTTAGCGTTTAAGAGGAATGGTAATGATTGTAGGAAAATTTTTCCCCTTATATGTTTTGGATTTGTCTAACAGCGCGGCTGCGCCTGAAGAATGGAAATTACTGTCATACAATCCAGATTGACGATGTGTCAAATTCTTGACACATGATAAGCTAACCCCAGGCGTAGCATGACAACATGAAACCTGAACCCTTCCAAATTTTTCTAATCTATTTATCTAAAAATGCCGATAAATATAATACACACAACCAAACCTGCTTCCCCCTTGTCAAAGATCCCCGCACATAGAGCGGAGGAACAGGTAGGGTATGGCCTTCGCCGCGCATTAGCGGCTTAGGCCGTGCAGGCGGGGTGGGGGTGAAAGCCCCGGCAAATAGAGCTTTTGCAGAAAACTTTAGCATAGAATCAGATGAGATATAAAGATGGAGGTGTTTAATGTGATGAGAAGACTAATACGATTCGGGAGCATATTTTGTCTTATTTTTCTATTCCCGTCACCCTTAACTGCGGGCTTGGACAACTTTCAATATGGGGTCATAAAAATTGCATTTATGAACGGGTATGTCCGTGCCCTTGGAACTGATCTTGAGACGATAAAATCACTCAAAAAAAACTCTGTCGACATGAAGAAATATGCGGCACTTAAAGTCGATAAATATATGGAGGAAGTAGCTGAATTAAACAGGCCTGCCAATGTGAGTAAAAATCTAAAAAATCCAGCTCGTTTATACGAATGAGTTTGGCTAAGGAAAGCTGTTCGGCATAAT
>JAIOSR010000158.1 GCA_021107495.1 Desulfobacterales bacterium
ACACGGAACATAATTACCCGCTCGGGCTCAGTTATCCTTTCCAGCACAGCAGATTGTCGATATTCGGGATTTCGGTCCAGAACAGGCTGGACCGTTTCAAGGACCTCCTGCACTGCCTGATGAAACTCTTTTTCTCCCGGGTCTCTTGCCTTGATGAATTCTAAAATGTCCGACATAAATAACCTCCTATTTAAATTTTATTTTTCCCTTAATTGAAACTCGCACAAACCTGAATATTCCTGCAATCCGCCGATTATCAATCATGGTTCTTCTCCCAACAAGTTGGGAGAAAGTGGTCCGGGATTCGAGGATCCAGGGGTTCCCCGTGAAAGTCAACGGGATCTTCGACAAGCTATTTGTTTTCCAATGATACTATCAATAAGTCAGGATTCTCTAAATACAATAACTAATCTTGCTTGATATCCTTAAGCATTACACCTTCAGCTAATACAAGGCTTTGGATAAAGTTGTTTATTTTTCCAGCTTATATTTACATCTATAGGCGATATATAGATCCTTGACTTAATCTAATGTTGTCTTTCATCCATGGCTTTGTAATTATTGAGTATTTTTATCCGCCTGTTCGGTGGCGGATCACTCGAATCCTTGACCCCTTGAATCCTGATCATCGACCAACTAATTTGGAGATGATCCTTCAAAATTAATTCTTATTGCTTTAACGTATACAAGTCTGTCATAAAATGACCGCACAGGGAAAATTATTTGAATAATTGATTGACATATAATAATCTTTTTGATATAAAATTTTATAATTAAATCATAGTTAAGCATATTTAAATGATGGAGAAAGTTATGACCGGTTATATTGTGTGTCACAAAAAACGAAATACCCCGCGTATAAATGTTCGAATCTGTCAGGAAAAATGCCCGCTCAAAAATGAATGTCAAGAGTATTCGAACTACCTGAAAGTGTCCACCAGTCAGAAACCGATCCCGGTATCTGCCGAAGTACCTCCCGTAGCTCTGGCCGAACAGTAAATGACTATTGATCTTAGTTTAGTGCCCATCCATTAATGAAACAAGGGGGCGATCAAGTTTGATAACCTCATAAAAAGTCACTCTGCGCCTTTTTACTCGGCGGAGGAGGGCTACCCCTCCCCCGCCATTTGGAATGAATTCAAATGGTTCCACCCCCACCCCTGACCGGGGCTTACCCGCCCACGGCCTGCTGATGGACTTTTTACGAGTCCATCAAGTGTCCAATTCAGAAATGAGCAATTTTTTACAAAATCAAGTCGAAGATCCCGGACTTTGAGCGGGAGAAATCAAGGGATTTGGCGGAGACGTACTGTAGTACGTCGCACAACGAATCCCGCCGATTGACGCTGACCTGTCCCGCAGCAGGCGGGGGATTGTGAAAAAGGGCCATTTCTGGATGGACACTAATGTATCGAACGCACCGGCAATATAAACGCCCGTTTTTTCTTGTTCTGGTGATTAACCTTACCGAAATAGAGTAAAACAGTATAAGCGTGTATGGGGCACAGAGTTTTACTGCATGTATATTCCTTGCCGTAAACAAATTCGGTTTCGGACCAATACGGCATATGCACGATCATATTTTCAAAAGGGTTCGGCTCAACTAAGGCGGGACATTGTTTCTTAGTGTCTAACAGGGTTTTCCATTCCTTAATGGTAGGAAGCCGCCAGTCGTCATAGCCTCCGTGTCTGAATTTTTCACATTTTTTCATGGCATCCGGCCACTTGGCGGCTGAAACAAAATCGAGTCTCCATCCGTTCTTTATCCACATCAAGCTTGTCAGAGTATCGGTAATCGTACCGTCCCGGTTGTCCAGGAACCGGTCCTTTTCAAGATCCGGAACAACTGTCTTAACCGCATCCTCTCCACTTGCCACAGTTTCCTTCGGCTGGTCTGCCGTCTTTTCAGGCCGTTTTGCTTCTCTGAATTCATGCACTCCACGGTAACTCACGGCCCCTTCTTCTTTCAACTTCTCCCAGACTTCAAGGGCCTCCGCCTTTGTTTTGTATTTACCCAAGTAAACCCTGAAAAAATAACCCTTTCCCTGGACCTCGGCCTCTTTCCAGAAAACTATTTTGCCCTTATTCTTGAGCCCGTTAACGTATCTGTTCGCATTTGTGAGATTCTTGAAAGACTGCACATGAATACTGTAATATACTTCCTCCGCGCAGTCAGCGTTAACGGCACTTGTGAATATGATCAGCAAGAGAAAGAGAAGTCCTTTTATTACAATCCATCTTGATGTTGACACTAATAATCGCATAGATCCTCCCACGGTAACAGAAGCGAATAATTCACGCCTCAAGGGATGTGGTTTTGGTCATTGAATATTGATGGACTCGTAAAAAGTCCAAAGCTATGTTTCTGATGACCATAACTGATTGACATTACAATATGTAATTTGTACTTTTTGTGCATTTTGTCCATACTCCGTAGCAGCCACTGCGGAGGACGGGCGCCTTTTTGCATGTCGAAGCGTAGCGTAGATTTATCCGCCTCTGGAGGATCCCGCTATCGGGGCCTTTGGCATGGTATTCGGAATTTGGTGCTTGGAATTTGAGGTCTTAAAAAGTTGCTGATTGGAGTCTTGGACGTTTTCCTGCTGATTTGCCTTGCCGGCGCTCCATCACTCCAAATGATATGTCGATTACTTAAAGCTTGATGACATAGTGTATTGCCGTTGGAGAATCCGGGTCAACCTCACGGCCAAGGCTGATAATTCCATTACCAAGCAATTGTGCTTCATCTCGCTTGAGGTTGATCTTCTTCTTCCCCTGGATAACTACGTACGTGCCATTGGTACTCTGGTCAATTAACACGAATTTGCCCCGTCGGTATTCGATGCGAGCGTGCGACCGCGAAACACGATTGTCATTCACCACTACTTCGTTGTGGCTCTGACGCCCTAATGAAACACTGGCGGTGTTTTCATCGACTTGAACCAGGTGATCATGAAATCGTATTTCCATGTGGGCTTTCAAGGTCATGGCATCCAAGGAGTCTTCCACCATAACGGTTACATCCTGCCGTTCCCATATCACCTCATAGATACTGATCTCTCCACTCTTTCCCTTGATCGTGGTTTTGTCGATACATCGAGCCGATGCCTGATGGTCCTTTGACAGCACTTTTACTGTCTGTTCCGTTGTGATGATCTGTCGCTGTTTCGCGAACGCCACCATACGCGCGGCCACGTTTACGGCATCCCCAAAGACATCATTCCCTTCCCTGACAACCGGCCCCCATTGGATTCCCACGTAAATATTCGGCGGAGGATAGCCCGGTCTGTCCGCCACAGGCATATCCTCGAGCGCCAGGTGCATTTCCATTCCCGCCTCAACCGCTTCATCGGCAGTAGGAAACGTGCACATTATCTCATCGCCAATCGTCTTGATTACCGTGCCATTATACCGAGCAGTCACGTCTGAAAAAAGAGAAAGGCAGGTGCCGATAAGGTTCTGGGCGATTTTATCACCCAG
>JAIOSR010000153.1 GCA_021107495.1 Desulfobacterales bacterium
ATCACGATATACGCGTGGCAACGTGTGCCCTTTTTGTGGAAATAGCCCGCATAGATGAAAAGTTTACACAAGCGGAAATGGAAAAAATTTTAGCTATTATTAAAGAAAAGTACGGCCTGTCTCAGGAACATGCCGATGCTTTAATGGCGCAGGCCGAAAAGGAGCTTGAAGGAAGTATCGATTTATGGAAATTTACCAGTTTGATCAATGCAAATTATTCAATTGAGGAAAAAATTGAGATCATTGAAACCCTGTGGCAAATCGTCTATGTTGATGGCAAAATGGACCGATACGAACATTACCTGATGAACAAGCTCAAAACACTACTGCGGCTTTCACAAGACCAGCTTATCGATGCAAAGTTGAAATTCTCATCCGGATCGGGCTAACGCCCAAGTAGGGAGCTGTCAGCCTTCAGCTTATGAATTCGATGATTTGTCTTTAGACGTTACAAGCTGTTTTTTGATTGTTTGATAACACTTTTTTTGGGGAAATATGGATAAAAACACAATAGCCGAGATTATCCGTAAACGGCTGAACCTCAAAGATGAGGACTGGTCAATCATTGAAAGAAATCCCAGGTTCCAGCAGGTGTTTCAAAATGCAATAGAGGCTTCCAGGTACCGGTTGGTTGCCGAGGTGATCGAGTCCAAGGGCTGTCACTCAGGACACGTTGTCGGTCAGAAGCTTGTCTTTGATAGTTCGGGCAACTTGCTTACCAAAGAGAATCCGGATCGGGTATGTTCGTTTCTGATGCCTAACCTGGCGTTGGTGATCAATGCTTTTTTTGAAAATTTCGTTAACGGCCGGGGTCCGAATGAAGTAATGTTCAACACCACCGGATGCTTTGACACCGGTCCCGCCTGCGGCGGGTGGGGACATGTTGTTGTCAGGATGACCGCTGAATTGATGTCCTGATCAATCAATTTTCGACCACTATCACAGGACGGGGTATTCTAAGACGAAACAAAGTGCTTTCCACAATAATTTTATACAAAGAGGAGAAAGGCATGAAAATTCCAAAGTATGTTACCGTAGAAGAGGTCAAAAGGGTTTGCAGGGAACTTAAGATCAGCGACTGGACCAAAACCAAAGAGCCGAAAGTAACCCTGAAAGAGGCAAAGGTAATTCTTGCCCAGGTAAACAAGGGCAAAATGAAGATCGAACCCAAAGATTTCCAGGCAGGCCTGGAGGTTGAGCTGGAACACGGGTTGCAGTTCAAGGATGCCAACGTGACCAATAACCATCCCCTTCTTACCGGTCTTATAGTGTTAGCCCATTTCAAGGAATCGCTGGACTATTACAGGCTCCTGGATGTGGCTGAGCTGGAGGGTGATCTGCTCAAGGCCGTGGTGCGGGGACAGACAAAGAAGATCAAAGATTATTATGCACGGCTTGCAAAGGCGAGAATAGTCTTGAGGAAAGCGGAAATAGACCGCTTGGCGTAAAGGAACACCCCGGTCGCAAGACTTCGGCTATCAGCCATCAGCTTTCAGCAAATGACATTAAAAACAAGGTGTTGGCTGATCGCTGACTGCTGAAAGCTCCATCCGGAAGTTGGTTGTTTCTGGATGGGCACCGGTTAGTTTCAGGAGTTAAATATGATTAAAATAGTTGCCATTTATGGGAGTCCACGCCGTAAGGGTAACACTTCTTTACTCCTTAAACAAGCGGTCCAGGGAGCAAGGGAGGCCGGTGCCGAAGTTGAAGAGGTTGTTCTTAGAGATTTAAAGATATCTCCCTGTCTTGAGATTTACGGTTGCAAGGAGACCGGGCGATGCGTCATCGAGGATGATTTTCACCGCGTTCTGGATCAGATACAGGCTTGCCAGGGCCTTATTCTGGCCTCCCCGATTTTCTTTTATGCGGTTAGTGCCCACACAAAAATGCTTATAGACCGTTGCCAATCCATGTGGGTAAAAAAATACTGGATTGACAAGGTACCTTATGGCGGGTGGAAACCAAAAAGGAAAGGGCTCTTTATAGCGGTCGGCGCCACAAAGGGAAAAAAGCTCTTTGATGGAGCCCTTCTCACAATCAAGTATTTTTTTGACGTTCTCGACACGGAACTCTGGAAAGCGCTTTTACACCGAGGTCTCGATTTTGAAGGAGATGTGTTGAAACATCCGGAGTATCTGGAAGAAGCATACGAAGAAGGAAAAAATTTCTATCGAGCCATTGAGATATCGCAAAGGTAGTTAAGCCCAATTTGCCAAATCACTTCGTTTTTCAACCTAACGTTGCAAAAGTCGAGGGTGTTTCAGATCAGATGGCTTTTGCCGGACTTTCAACTCTTTGTAATTCTGCAGCATTTCACTCGAACTCTTAAACCCCCTTGTACCCTCTGGGATAACGTCTGCTCAATTGGAGATAACCTATTTATTTTGCCTTAATTTACCACAACTAATCGGGAGATGATCCCAAATTTTCAGTTTACCACATAATGCTTAGATAGCATACGTATTATATAGGTAATGTTTAAGTATTGTCTTCTTCTCCTTTGCTGTCATACTAACGACAAATTCAACATAGTTTGATAATATTATATAGCCCATTGCCAAAAAAATTAATCGGCCACGGAGTCAGGATACCCTAAAAATACGAAGGGGTGTTACTTGGCAACAGAAAGAAATATGGGGAGTGAGGAGAGAGAAACCAAAGGGACCTGGTGGTCATTTTGAACCATTGGCAATCATGTTCAGCATGAGGCTCTTCATCGAGATTACCGCATACAGCATACAGGAGGGACAACATGGCGATCAAGACAGAAAAAGAATACCGGGAACGTATTGACAAACTTCGGCCAAAACTTTTTTTTGGCGGCAAAAAGGTAGAAAGACTGAATGACCATCCGATCAGTAAAGGGGTCATTGATGCGACGGCGCGTGTTTACGAACTCACGACAGATCCTGAATATGCGGAAACCATGGCGGCCACATCCCATTTGACCGGTGAACCCATAAGCCGTGCCCTTCATATTCATCAGAGTAAAGAGGACCTCTTTAAACGTCTGGACATGGCCCGGTTGAGCAGCCAGAAACTGGGGACCTGCAATTACCGTTGTCCCGGTAACGAGATGCTTCCCTCTCTGGCAGCCACCACCTGGGAGATAGACCACGATAAGGGGACGGATTATCACCAGCGCTTTAACGATTATATGCGCTACGCCCAGGAAAACGATCTGGTGGTCAGCGGGTCCGTTACGGACCCAAAGGGCGATCGCAGCAAAAGACCCCTTGAACAGGACCCCGATTTTTATGTGCACGTGGTGGAAAAAAAGGCCGACGGAATCTTGGTCAACGGGGCTAAACAGCACGCCACAGGCGCCTATGCCGCCGACGAGACCCTGGTTTTACCCGGCATCTCCTCCAAAAAGGGCGAGGAAGACTATGCCCTGGCATTTGTCATTCCAAACGGCAGTCCCGGGATAACCTACATCGGGCAGTACAACCCCTTCAGCGTGGAAAGAGAATATGAAAAGGATATCAAGGTCCTTGGAAATCCGATTTATGGTCAGCGAGAAACCTGCCTCATCGTTTTTGATAATGTCTTTGTCCCCTGGGACCGGGTTTTCATGTGCGGCGAGGTCGAGTATACACAGAAATTTATCACCCGGGTTGCCAAGACCCATCGGATGAACTGCGGCGGGGCCTGCAAGGTCGGGTTCATGGACCTGATGAACGGTGCGACAAAGCTCATGGCCGAATACAACGGCCTGTCCAACGCCGCGCATATTGCCCAAAAAATAACCCGCATGCTGCAACGGAACGATACATCCCTTGCCTGTGCCACTGCCGCGGCCTACTTCGGGAAA
>JAIOSR010000169.1 GCA_021107495.1 Desulfobacterales bacterium
GCCACTCTGAGCCTTTCTGAAACCATTGAATCCTCACTTAATCGAAGGGCTATTTTTTAAGGTTAAAGAAATCCTTTGCCTCTGTCAAGTGTGATGCCGAACTGTTGCGGTAAATCAAACAATTGAGTTAAAATTAACATCGAGTCAAAACTATTAGTAGGGCTTACCCCCCCTTTTTTTCTGTTATTTACTTGACAAAGATGGAAAACAAGCCTAATTTAATCCACAATGTAAAACGGCTTCGTACAAAGGAGTGCGGGATCGTTAAGAATAAAGAGAGTAAAGACAAAGACGTTTGTACCCTTGTTCGGAGGGTTGGCGTCTTTTTTTGTTTGTGGCAGCGGCAGTATTGATAAGCCTCAAGAAGTTCCATCTCCCATTCCATGTCGGAGATTCCGTCTTGGCGGAGGAGTGATGGGAATAGTGTGTCAAATATATGAAGAAGAAAGAGAATCGTAAATATATGACAAATATATGCAGCAATATGTTTGGCGGTTTTCCGGCAGCCAAAGGGTTATATGATCCACGGAATGAGCATGACGGCTGCGGTGTCGGATTTCTTGCTAACATTGACGCCACAAAAAGTCATGAAATTATCAAGGATGGGATCAAAGTCCTAAAAAACCTTGAGCATCGCGGAGCAATCGGGGGTGACCTGAAGACGGGAGATGGCGCGGGAATCATGTTTCAGCTTCCGGATTTATTTTTACGGCGTGAATGCAAGATCAGTGGTATGTCTTTGCCCGACCCGGATACATATGGGGTGGGCATGATCTTTATGCCGCAATCTCCCGATTCGAGGGCGGCATGTTCCAAAATAGTTGAAGAAACAGTTGTCTCTGAAGGTCTTAAGTTCATTGGCTGGCGGGAAGTACCGGTTGATGCCGGCTCCATTTCGGGGACGGCAAAACAGCGACAGCCTGTCATAATGCAATGCTTTATCCATGGAAACGGTTTCGACAGCGCGGCCCTGGAACGAAAACTTTATGTGCTTCGCAGGCAGGTCGAGCTATTGGTAAACAGGGCCGTGGATAACGATGATACTTTCTATATCCCAAGTATGTCCTGCCGGACCATTGTTTACAAGGGTCTTTTAACGGGCAGACAGTTACCCCGCTTTTATACGGATCTGAGCCAGCCTGACATTATCAGCGCGGTTGCCGTAGTGCATCAGCGTTACAGCACCAATACTTTTCCTTCATGGGAACTGGCACAGCCTTTCCGCTACCTTGCCCATAACGGGGAGATAAATACCCTGCGCGGCAATCTGAATCAGATCAAGTCACGCGAATCCATGCTCGAGTCAGACCTTTTCGGGTATGACATAAAGAAGGTCCTTCCTGTCATAGATGAAAGGGGCAGTGATTCATCCTGCCTTGATAATGCCATGGAACTTCTTGTAAACGCCGGTCGAGCGCTACCCCATTCTATGCTGATGCTTGTTCCCGAGGCCTGGGGTGTTAAATATCCGATGGGTCCGGATCAGCGCGGATTTTTTGAGTATCATGCGGGTCTGATGGAACCATGGGACGGCCCCGCTGCAATATCATTCTTCGATGGCGTTCAGGTCGGCGCCATTTTGGATCGCAACGGTCTTAGGCCCGCCCGTTATACAGTCACCAAGAAGGGTTTGATGGTCTTTGCCTCTGAAGCGGGTGTCCTTGACTTTTTACCCGAAGATGTCGCGGAAAAAGGGGCATTGGGACCGGGGCAGATGATCCTGGTCGACCTGGCCAAGAAGCGAATCCTCAAAAACAGGGAAATCAAGGCACTTTTTGCCAGACGCCAACCTTATCGCAGATGGGTTGATGAAAACAAGATTACCCTGCGAGGGTTTTATGGAAATGTTGCTTCCATCAAACCCGACTTTGACCGTCTTCTGTTTCGCCATAAGCTTTTTGGATACAGCCGTGAAGATCTTCATATGCTGATCGAGCCCATGGCCTCGAACGGACAGGAGCCGGTGGGGTCCATGGGAGCAGATACGCCTCTTGCTGTTTTTTCTGAAAAAAATCAGTTGTTGTATTCATATTTCAAACAGATTTTTGCTCAGGTGACCAACCCGGCCATTGATCCGGTTCGCGAGGAACTGGTTATGTCACTGATGACTTTCATCGGTAATCCGGGCAACATTCTCGTTGAAATTCCCCAGAGCAGCCGTCTGATTAAATTGCAGCACCCCATCCTTGCCAATGAAGATTTGCTTCGCATGAGGCATTTGAATGTGGATGGTTTTCACTCAAAAACCCTGCAAATGGCATTTCCCGCAGGCGGTTCCGGAGGTCAGATGGAGGTTGCCCTGGAAGATCTCTGTAAACAATGCGAAAGGGCCCTGAAGCAGGGGAAGTCTATTATCATCCTTAGTGACCGGGGGCTTTCCGAAGATTCAGCACCGATACCCTCCCTCTTAGCCGTTTCCGCTGTAAATCAGTTCCTGGTTCGCAAAGGCTTGCGGACCAACACGGGGCTGATAGTGGAGACCGGTGACGCCAGAGAAGTGATGCACATGGCCCTGCTTTTGGGCTATGGCGCAACGGCAGTGAATCCTTATGTGGCGTTTGAGACGGTTGCCGCAATGGTTTTGAGGAGGGAGCTGATCAGAGATCTGAGTGTTGCGGTGGCCCTGGAGAACTATATCAAGGCCCTCTGTAAGGGTTTATTGAAAATTATGTCTAAGATGGGTATCTCAACGCTTAGAAGCTATCGGAGCGCACAGGTATTTGAGGCCATTGGTCTGAATAGTGACGTGGTTAACAAGTATTTTGTGGGCACCTCTTCATGTATAGAGGGTATGGGGCTTAAAGAAATTGCAACTGAGGTCAACAAACGTCATGAGGCGGCACATAACACGGCGCCGGATGTTCCCAATATCCTGCCAAGCGGGGGTCAGTACACATACCGCGTGGACGGGGAAAGGCATTTGTGGACACCGGAATCAATCAGTGCGCTTCAGCAGGCCACCAGAAAAAATGACAGTAAGCTTTATTACAAGTACGCGGATGAGATTAACAACCAGGCCGGGAGATTGTCGACCCTTCGCGGATTGTTCCGGTTTGGAAAAACAGAGCCCGTCCCCCTGGAAGAGGTTGAACCGGCCTCCGAAATCATGAAGCGATTTGTAACAGGCGCGATGTCGTTCGGCTCCATCAGCAGAGAAGCTCACGAAACTATTGCAATTGCCATGAATCGCATAAAAGGTATGAGCAACAGTGGTGAGGGAGGAGAGGACCCTGCCCGTTACAAACTTCTTCCAAGCGGGGATAACCGCTCAAGCGCGGTCAAGCAGGTGGCCAGCGGGCGCTTTGGGGTGACCACGGAATTCCTGGTTAATGCCAGGGAGATTCAGATCAAGGTCGCGCAGGGCGCAAAGCCAGGTGAGGGAGGACAGTTGCCCGGGCATAAGGTCAATGAGGAGATTGCACGAGTACGTTATTCGACTCCGGGGGTTACTTTGATCTCGCCGCCGCCCCACCATGACATATATTCCATTGAAGATCTGGCACAGCTTATCTTTGATCTGAAGAATGTCAACCCAAAGGCACGAATCTCCGTAAAGTTAGTGTCGGAGATTGGCGTGGGGACTATTGCGGCGGGGGTATCCAAGGCACACGCCGACATGGTGCTGATCAGCGGTTATGACGGGGGTACGGGCGCATCACCCCTTTCTTCCATAAGGCACGCGGGAACGCCCTGGGAGCTGGGTCTTTCCGAAACCCAGCAGACGCTTGTCCTGAACAGTTTACGCAGCCGGATCAGGGTACAGGTGGACGGTCAAATGAAAACGGGCCGTGATGTCATTATCGCCTCACTTTTAGGGGCGGAGGAATACGGTTTTGCCACCGCAGTCCTGATCGTATCAGGCTGTGTGATGATGAGAAAGTGCAACAAGAATATTTGTGTCGCGGGCATAGCAACACAGGATCCGGAATTGCGAAAGTTTTTTTCAGGTAAACCGGAGTATATAGAGAACTATTTCACGATGGTTGCCGAAGAAGTCCGAGAATACATGGCCGGTCTGGGGTTTCGCAAGATGGATGACCTGATCGGCAGGAGTGATCTTCTCGAAATGAGCGGGGCCGTGGATTTCTGGAAGGCTAAGGGTCTTGACTTTTCAAAGATCCTTTATCGGCCCATGATGGATGAGAATAGCCCGTCCCGCTGCATTGATGCACAGCAGCATAAAATCGAAGATGTCATGGACAGGGAGCTCATTCTCCGTTTTAAGGATGCACTGGAGAGCAAGAAAAAGATGCGCGCGGAAGTTCCCATAAGGAATGTCAACCGAACGACCGGTGCGATGCTCTCGGGGGAGATCGTTAAACGTTACGGGAATAAGGGCCTGCCCGATGACACTATTGTGTGCACATTCAGGGGGGCCGCAGGCCAGAGCTTTGGTGCATTCGGTGCACGAGGCCTGACCTTCATCCTGGAAGGTGAAGCCAATGATTATCTGGGCAAAGGCTTATCAGGTGGAAAAATTATTGTTAAGCCCTATTCCGGGATCGATTTTGACCCGTCCCGGAATATTGTAGCCGGGAATGTTATCCTTTATGGTGCGACCGGCGGGGAAGTGTACATCCATGGCAAAGTCGGTGAGCGGTTTGCCATCAGGAACAGCGGTGCATACGCAGTTGTGGAGGATGTAGGAGACCACGGATGTGAATACATGACAGGAGGCCGGGTAGTGATTCTTGGGCGCACCGGGATAAATTTTGCCGCGGGAATGAGCGGTGGTATCGCTTATGTCTATGACCCGAGTGGAGGGTTTGACAGCCGCTGCAACCTGGACATGGTGGATCTGGAATCAGTGCGGGATGCGAAGGATATTGAAGAATTGAAAGGTATGATCAACCTGCATTTCAAACATACAGGTAGCAAGAAGGCAGAAGAAATACTCCTTGACTGGGATGCGTGCCTGCCGTTTTTTGTCAAGGTCTTTCCCATGGAATACCGCAGGGTTCTTGGTCAGATGAGCAAAGAAGATGAGGCAACGGTGAGGGAAGAAGTGGAGCACAAGTAGACTTCTGTCAAGGCGAAAGATTATTTAATGGAATATAACCGAAAAGATCCGGGATATCGTCCCATAAATGAAAGGCTCAGGGACTACAGGGCCGTTGAACTGCAGTTGAGTCAGGACGAAATCCGAAGGCAGGCATCGCGATGCATGGATTGCGGCATACCGTTTTGTCATGCCTATGGTTGTCCGGTGTCTAATGTCATACCGGAACTGAACGCCTTTGTCTGCAAGGGCAACTGGCGGCAGGCCATGAATCTATTATTGTCTGCGGACAATTTTCCTGAATTTACCGGTCGCATCTGTCCTGCCCCCTGTGAAGGGGCCTGCGTGGCGGGAATCAGTGATGATCCCGTGACCATAAGGCAGATTGAATTGGCCATTATTGAGAGAGGTTTCGAGAGTGGCGAGGTTGGTTCCGGCCCGCCTTCAATGCGTTATGATAATAGTGTAGCGGTTATCGGTTCAGGGCCTGCAGGATTGGCAGTGGCAGATACTCTAAACAGGGCAGGTTACCGGGTAACGGTTTATGATAACGACAGGCACCCGGGTGGTATTCTAAGGTATGGGATCCCTGATTTCAAATTGGAGAAATGGGTAGTAGAGCGGCGCGTAAAGTTGATGGAGGATGAAGGCGTTGTTTTTGAGATGGGTGTCAATGTGGGGGAGGACATTTCCTACCGTTATCTCAAAAAGCGTTTTGATGCCGTGTGCCTGGCCGGCGGGTCCCGTGAACCGAGGGATCTCAAAATGCCCGGACGCGAGTTAAACGGTATTCATTTTGCAATGGACTATTTGACACAACAGAACAAAAAGATTGGCGGTGAGCCTGTTGACCCTTCGAAGTCCGTAACGGCCATGGGAAAAACCGTGATTGTGATCGGGGGCGGGGACACCGGTTCGGACTGTCTCGGAACGGCACTGCGCCAGGGAGCAAAAAAAGTCTATCAGTTTGAGATCCTGCCCAAGCCGCCTGTCAAGAGATCGCAATCAACACCGTGGCCCATGTGGCCTCTTATGTTGCGGAAAACCCATGCCCACAAAGAGGGCGGTGAGCAGCGTTGGTCAGTGATGACTGAAAAGTTTTCAGGCCATGGCGGGGTACTCAAAAAGCTTCACTGCGCTGAGGTGGAATGGAGGAGCAATGGTGCGGATACACCCGGCGTGCCTGTAAAGAGGACGGGGACCGATTTTGAAGTAGATGCCGACCTGGTAATCCTGGCAACAGGATTTATGGGGCCGGGACGAAACAGGTTAGTTGAAGAATTGGAAATTGCGCTGGACAATCGGGGAAATGTAAAGGCCGACGAGCGGCATATGACTAATGTGGAAGGCCTGTTTGTGGCAGGAGACATGCATCAGGGCCAGTCCCTTATTGTGCGGGCCATTGCCGATGGCAGAAAAGCAGCGTATGGAATTATGCAGTATTTGAAGGTAAGATAGTTTCACGGTAATGCACTATTTTGCCCTAAAAAATCTGCTCTTTTGGGACCGTCGAAGATCCCCGCTGCAAGAGTTTGAAGTGAGCTAAAGTTTGAAGTGAACTAAAGAGAAGGAGTTCTGTCAATTATATAAAACGGCGGAGCGGAGCGACTCAATAACTTTAGGCACTTTAGATCACTTTAGACACTTTCAATTTTTGTGGTCTTAACTTAAACAGCCCCTTTCCGGGGCAAACAAAAACCTTTTCCTCTGGACCCGGGTATTTACTTTTATGAGTTATGAAAAATGATTGCCATCATTGATTATAAGGCCGGAAACCTCAAGAGTGTGGAGCGAGCCCTGAACAAGCTTGGATTTCCCTGCCGCATCACCAACGAAAAGAAAGAGATCTTAAGTTCGGAAAGGATAATATTTCCGGGCGTTGGCGCGGCGGGCAAGGCCATTGAGGACCTTACACATCTTGGTCTGGATAAAACCCTAAGGCAGGCATTTGAGACAGGGAAACCCGTCTTAGGGATTTGCCTGGGCGCACAGATCATATTGGACAAAAGCGAGGAAAATAATGCCAAGTGTTTGGGTTTGATTGAGGGCAAGGTTAAATCATTTCCCTCTCCTCTTTTTTCCGTAAAAAAGGAGCGTCTGAAGATCCCCCATATGGGGTGGAACGATGTTTGTCTGATTGAAAAACATCCCGTTTTGGAAGGCATTATGCCTCGTGATGAATTCTACTTTGTCCATTCCTATTATCCAATGCCAGCCTCTAATGAATTTATTATCGGCACCACCGATTACGGTATGGATTTCCCGTCCATTATTGGTAATAAAAATTTGCTCGCAATGCAATTTCACCCGGAAAAAAGCGGTGAGCCGGGTCTGAGGATTTTAAAAAATTTCTGCACGTGGGACGGTCACCATGCTTAGCAAAAGGATCATACCCTGTCTCGACGTGAGGGACGGGAAAACCACCAAGGGTATCAAGTTTAAAGAAAACGTGGATATCGGTGATCCGGTGGACATGGCCAGGTTCTATTACGAACAGGGTGCGGATGAGATTGTCTTTTATGATATTACCGCCTCCAGTGACCGGCGGGACATAATGATAGATGTTGTTCGCCGCGTGGCCGAGGAGATTTTCATCCCCTTTTCCGTGGGCGGGGGCATCAGGACCATAGAGGATATGCGGGCTGTACTTTTGGCCGGCGCGGAAAAGGTGAGCGTCAACAGTGCAGCGATCAAAGAGCCAAAGATACTTTCGCATGGGTCCACGGCATTCGGGAGCCAGTGCATTGTCCTCGGTATGGACGTCAAAAGGGTTGCAGCCTCCAAAAGCATTCCATCCGGTTATGAGATGGTCATAAACGGAGGGAGGACATATACGGGCATTGACGCCCTTTTCTGGGCAAAAGAGGGAGAGCGTTTGGGGGCAGGCGAAATTTGCCTGAATTCCATTGATGCGGACGGCACACAGGATGGTTATGAATTGACCCTTACCTCACTTATTTCCGAAAATGTAAATATCACGGTCATTGCTTCCGGCGGCGCGGGAAACATAGATCACATGTATGATGCGTTCACAAAGGGCAAGGCGGATGCGGCCCTGATCGCGTCCATTGTTCACTACGGGACTTACACTATAAAAGAAATAAAGGAAAACCTGCATGCAAGGGGAGTGAAGGTGCGAAGGACGTGGGAATAACAGTAAGGCGCAGGCAGTCCGCAGTACACAGTAAGCAGTAGAGTAAGAGTTCAGTTATCTTTTCTTGACAGGATTAACGAGATGAACTGGATTAGTTTTATCATGTAAATCAGAATACATATCCTGTTTTGACACAATTTTTTATTGGACTGTTCACATTCACATAATAGAAATTACAGTTATTTGGTCAATTTTTATCAGAAATGCCCGGGAAAACGGATACTGTTGAAATATAGGATTTATAAAAGGATATACAGGACACAGAAATCATGTTTATCCTGTTATCCTGTCTAAAGTTTTTTGTTAAGTGTGCTATTACGCAGTGAGGAGTAAGCAAGAGGCGGGGTTTGGAGAGCAAGGCTGAGACAATGAAAGCGATTTTGGCTTTAGAAGACGGCACCATATTCACCGGTCGTTCCTTTACCGGTCATGGTGAAACAGTAGGTGAGGTGGTTTTTAATACCAGCATGTCCGGGTATCAGGAAATCCTGACAGATCCTTCCTACTGCGGCCAGATGGTGACGATGACCTACCC
>JAIOSR010000123.1 GCA_021107495.1 Desulfobacterales bacterium
CTTTGGCAAAGAGGACAAGGCCGGGCTTTACAAATTTCTGGAAAACCAGAAGATGCTGTTGGCATCCACGCCTTCCATCCGACCGGCAAAGGGATGGATGAGTTCCGGTTTCGGACATCGTGTTTCTCCATTTACCGGTCAAAAGGAGTTTCACAAGGGAATCGATATTGCCACGAGAATGGGAGCGCCCATTGTTGCACCTGCAGACGGTACGATATCATCTATCACTTGGGACCATGGATACGGCAGGGTTCTAACCATAAATCACGGGTATGGCGTGAGCACAAAATATGCCCACCTGAAAAAGGCCCTTGTTAAAAAAGGGCAGTATGTTAAGCGGGGTGAGACGATCGCCTTAGTGGGTAATACCGGACGTTCCACAGGGCCCCACCTGCACTATGAAGTCCATCTGAACAAGGTGACGGTCAATCCCCTCCGTTATATCCTTAATTAGTGTCCATCCACAAATGGCCTTTCTTTCTCAGAGCGGTAAGACAATCCCTCCAGACTACTAATTCCTTGATTTTTCAGGTGCAAAGTTTTTTAATGTTCATGCTCGGATTTTGGGTCGCAGGTAAGTTCAATAAAGTTGGGTATCCATCTTGGCCGTCATCCCGGACTCCGATCCGGGAGGGAATGACAAAAAATGACGTTTTTTGACTTTTTACGAGACCATCAAATTTGAATAAATCGGGATGAAAACATGATTGGAAATTTAATTAAGGGTATCTTTGGCAGCAGTAATGAACGGGAGCTGAAACACATGGCGCCGATAGTTGATCAAATCAACCGGTTGGAGCCGGATTTTCAGGCCCTTTCGGATGAACAACTAAAGGCAAAAACCGCAGAGTTCAAAGAAAGAATAGAAAAGGGAGAATCTTTGGACGAGCTCCTTCCGGAGGCATTTGCCGTTGTTAGAGAAACCTCTGTAAGGGTATTAGGCATGCGGCATTTTGATGTCCAGTTGATCGGTGGCATCGTGCTTAACAGGGGAAAGATTGCTGAAATGAAGACCGGCGAGGGAAAAACCTTAGCCGCGACTCTTCCCCTTTATCTAAACGGACTGACCGGCCGGGGCGTGCACTTGGTGACGGTCAACGATTATTTAGCAGAGCGGGACGCCGAATGGATGGGAGGGATTTATAATTTCTTAGGTCTGTCCGTGGGTGTAATTGTGCACGGTATGGATGATTCGGAACGGAAAGAGGCCTATGCCTGTGATATTACTTACGGGACAAACAACGAATTCGGTTTCGATTACCTTCGTGACAACATGAAGTTTGACGTAAGAGAGTTCGTTCAGAGGGAGTACTATTATGCCATTGTGGATGAGGTGGACAGCATCCTCATTGATGAGGCCAGGACCCCTCTGATTATCAGCGGGCCGGTGGAACATAGTGAGAACAAGATATACATGGAGGTCAAGCCTCTTGTCATCAATTTGCAGAATAAGCAGGGTTCGATTATCCGTTCCCTGCTTAAAGAGGCGCGCCAGAGACTCGAGAGCGGGGACCTGGATGATAAGACCATTGAGACTCTGCTTCAGATAAAGAGGGGGGATCCGAAGAATCCGGTCTTTTTAGAGATCGTGGCGGAAAACCAGGCCCTGAAAAAACAGATCGACAGGACCGAGAGCATGTTGAGCTCCCAGAAGCTCCTGCCCGAACTGGACCAGGTCCTTTACTGCACCATTGATGAACGCGGTAATGCCGTGGAGCTGACTGAAAAGGGCCTCCAGGTTGTAGGGGGAGGCGGATTAGGAGATTTTGTTCTCCCTGAACTGGATGATAAAAGCCATTCCATCAGAGAAGACAAAAAATTGAGCCCGGAGGAAAAAGAGGAACAGCTAAGGGAGCTTGAAGATCAGTACATGCGGGCCTCTGAACTTCTTCATTCGACCCAGCAGCTTATCAAGGCCTACTGGCTGTTTGAAAAGGATGTCCAGTATGTTGTCAAAGACGACCAGATCATGATTGTTGATGAGTTTACAGGCCGCATGATGCCTGGCCGGCGTTGGAGCGACGGGTTGCACCAGGCCGTGGAGGCCAAGGAGGGGGTGAGTGTTGCAGGGGAGAACCAGACCTTGGCAACCGTTACATTTCAGAATTTTTTCCGAATGTATGAAAAGCTCGCCGGCATGACCGGGACCGCGGATACAGAGGCTGCCGAGTTTAACAATATCTACAAATTAGACGTAGCGGTAATCCCCACAAACGAAAAGATGGTCAGAAAGGATTATCCTGATGTGATTTACAAGACGGAAAGGGAAAAGTTCAAGGCCGTTGCCGAGGAGATCAAGGAACTGTATGAAAAAGGCCAGCCTGTCTTAGTGGGCACCATATCCATTGAAAAATCGGAAATGCTGAACAAGATGCTCAAGAGGGCCGGTATCCCCCATTCCGTGCTGAATGCAAAACAACACCAGAAAGAGGCGGAGATCATCGCCAATGCCGGCCAGAAAAAGACAGTAACCATTTCCACAAACATGGCAGGCCGCGGGACCGACATCGTATTGGGCGAAGGGGTCAGGGAATTGGGCGGCCTTCACATTCTGGGCACTGAGAGGCACGAGAGCAGACGTGTTGACAATCAGCTCAGGGGCCGGTCGGGAAGACAGGGTGATCCCGGAACTTCCCGTTTCTATCTCTCCCTTGAAGACGATCTTCTGAGGATTTTCGGGTCTGACAGGATTTCGTCCATCATGGAGCGCCTGGGTATGGAAGAGGGGGAGCCCATAGAGCACAGTCTGATATCCCGGGGCATTGAGAATGCCCAGAAAAAGGTGGAAGCCCATAATTTTGATATGAGGAAACACCTGCTCGAATATGATGATGTCATGAATAAGCAGAGGGAGATAATCTATTCCCTCAGAAAAGACGTCCTCAAGGGTAAAGAAATAGGACAGATTATCACTAATATGATTGATGATAAGGCCGAGGCCCTTGTTGAAAAATGGATTGATCCCAAGGCCTATCCGGAGAACTGGGATATCCAGGGTCTGAAGGATAATCTTTCCAGGTTGTTCAGATTTAGACCGAAGATCGGACCTGAAGATATTGGGCAGGATGATTTCGATTCCCTCAAAGTGGAGGACCTGGGCGATCTGGTAAGGGACGAGGTCAGGTCCGCTTACGAGGAAAAGGAGAAACTCTTCGGCAAGGAAGATTTGGAATACTTAGAGCGGTTCATTATCCTTCAGATCATTGACGATCAGTGGGTGGCCCACCTTCAGGACATGGAACATATGAAAGAGGGCATAGGCCTTCGCGGCTATGGGCAGCTTGATCCGCTCAGGGAATATCAAAAGGAGGGGTTTGCCCTTTTTGAAGAACTTATGGACAGGATCAGGGGAGAGACACTGAGCACGCTTTTCAGGTTCCAACTGAGGAGGCAGGCCCCGGAGCAACTACCTAAGAAAAAAAAGAGGACCATGAACTTGAGCCATGGGGATGGAGGGGAAGCCCCTGTAACTGTAAAAAGGAAAGGGAAAAAGATCGGCAGAAATGATCCATGCCCGTGCGGCAGCGGTAAGAAGTATAAAAAGTGCTGTGGGGCTGGTAAATAATTGAAGATTGAATATTGAAGATTGAAGATTGGGTACAGGGTCTAACCCCCACTTTGGAAAAGGGTGTCTTTATTGGTCTAATGTTTTGAGAAGATTTTTGTTGCAAATCGCTGTCCATAACTGAAACCGATTTTGGACAAGAGTGATATTGGATAATAATATGGATGAGAATAAGTATGTGATTAAGGGTTTTAAGGCCTCGGCAGTGACGGCGGGGCTCAAAAAAGGCAATGTTTTGGATCTCGCCCTTATTTTTTCCGAAAAGGAAGCGACTGTAGCAGGGGTGTTTACCACCAATAAAGTAACGGCGGCGCCGGTAATTTTGAGCCGGGAACATGTCGGGAGCGGTAAGGCAAAGGCCATTATCGCCAATTCCGGAAATGCCAATGCCTGCACCGGAAACACAGGATTGAATGACGCCCGGCTGACCGCCGAGCTTGTGGCCAAAGAGCTGGGGGTTGCCTTTGATGAAGTCCTCGTAGCTTCAACGGGCGTTATCGGCCAGCCATTAGCCATGGACCTGATTACAGGGGCTATACCCGGTCTTGTTGAGACCCTCTCCCCGGATGGCATCCCGGATGCGGCCCGGGCCATTATGACTACTGATTCCTTTTCCAAGATCAGCATATTTAAAGGCCTGGCCGGGGATGTCCCCTACCATATCTTAGGTATTGCCAAGGGGGCCGGTATGATCATGCCCCACATGGCTACCCTGCTCTGCTTTATCCTGAGCGATATTCAAATTGATGCCCAGGACCTGAAACGCGCACTGCTTTCGCCGGTGGAGGCCACGTTTAACCGAATCACGGTGGATGGAGATACAAGTACCAATGATACGGTCTTGGTGATGGCAAACGGCACTGCAGGGAACGGGCCCTTGTCAAAGGCGGATCAGAGGGGATTTGTTGACGGGCTTAAAACCGTGATGGGGGAACTGGCCCGCATGATGGTCAAGGACGGAGAGGGTGCCACAAAGCTGGTCAATATAGAGGTAAAAGGGGCCCACAGCCCTTCAGATGCCCTCAAGGCGGCAAAGACCGTGGCCAATTCCAGCCTGGTCAAGACCGCATTTTACGGCCAGGACCCTAACTGGGGAAGAATCATGGCGGCCCTTGGAAGAGCGGGTATCGTTATGGAAGAGCAAAGGGTGGATATACGGATTGACGACATCCTGATAGTTGAGGGGGGACTGGGTAAAGGTGTTGAACCGGAAAAAAGGGCAGCAGAAAAAATGGGGAAACAGGAATTTGATCTCACCATAGACCTGCATCAGGGAGACTGTCAGGATCGAATCATCACCTGCGATCTCACCCATGAATATGTGACCATCAATGCGGATTACAGGACGTGATCACTCAATTGCTCAACCATTAATCACCTGCAGGAGAAAAATATGTTTGCGGTCATAATGTGTGGCGGCTCCGGTACCCGATTTTGGCCGGTGAGCAGAAGAAGCAGACCAAAACAATTTTTGAATATCACGGGTCGCGGCCCAATGGTGGTTGATACCTGTGACCGGCTCAAGCCCTTAGCCGGGGATGAGGAGATGCTCCTTGTCCTGGGACATGAACACTTAAAAGATGCCGAAA
>JAIOSR010000126.1 GCA_021107495.1 Desulfobacterales bacterium
CCACTAAGAACAGAAAAGGCAAAAGAGATCCTTCATGAAGTACAGATAACCGTGTTGCGAGGCAACGCATCGGAGATAAATGCCCTGGCCGTGTCCGGTGGTAAGACAAGGGGGGTTGATTCTGTTCACCAAGCCGATGAAGTGCTCGCCGGGGCCCTGTCATTAATAGAAAAATATCATTTAATTATAGGAATTTCAGGGAAGACGGATATCATTGCCGATGGAAACAAAGTTATCAAAATAGACAATGGTTCACCCTTGATGCAGAAGGTGACGGGAACAGGTTGCGGCCTCAGTGCCACGGTTGGGGCATTTCTAGGGGTGGCGGAAAATCCGCTAATTGCAACGGCCGCTGCTTTCGGGTTCTATAATATAGCAGGAGAGATAGCAGAAAAGCACTCAACAGGACCAGGGAGCTTTAACGTGGCTTTTGTGGATGCACTGGATGAGGTATCAGATAAGGACCTGGAAAACTTGAAAATTTACTCAACGTGAACCATAGAGGCCCTGACGCTTATGGGATATAAAATTTATCATCCTGAGGAAAAAAGATTGAAATTTAGAAATTTTGAGGATAAATAGTGAAACACTTGGGTAGGCGTTCAGAATAAGCCTATAATAAAAAAAATAAAGGAGGGCCGAATGATTTAAATCTTAAACCTTTTTGAAAAGGAGGCAGATGATGAGTTTCCAAAAGAAAATCAAAAGTTTGGTGCTGTTTGCAGGTTTAATTTTAGCCCTGGCTGTAACCATAACACCCGGTAATGCGTCAGGAGAAAAGCCGATCAAACTCGGTCTTATAGACGCCTATACCGGAGCCGCTACCGCCTTTACCAAACCGGCCCTGAACGGCTGGAAAATGGCGGTGGATGAATTCAACGCTAAAGGCGGGCTCAATGGAAGAAAAATAGAAATCCTTACCCGTGACAGCAAGTTCAAGGCCGATGAATCCACCGGTCATGCCCGTGAACTCATACTCAAGGAAGGTGTTGATTTTCTTGGTGGAACGACAAGCAGCAGTGTTGCTCTGGCCGTATCGGAATTTGCCAGGAAGAAAAAGAAAATATTCATGGTCTCAATCTCAAGGAGCCATCGTATTACGGGTGAAAAAGGCCATAAATACATCTTCCGGGGATGCCCCAGTGCCGATATCGAGGGCCTGGCCGGTGGCTACTACGCCTCTACCATGCCGTTCAAAAAATGGTACATAATTGGGGAAGACTACGAATACGGACATTCAATTGCGGACAATTTCTGGAAGGGTCTGACCAAGTATAAGCCGGGAGTGAAGAAGGTCGGTGAGGCATGGCCCAAGCTCAGAGAGACCGACTACACCTCCTACCTGACCGCAATGATGGCCAAAAAACCCGAGGCGATTTATGCTGCGTTCGGTGCATCAGGTCTGATTCCTTTTTTTAAACAGGCAGGGCTTTTTGGTCTTGTAGACAAGGTACCCGTGTTTGCCTTTGGTCTGGGTGACTCCGTACTGTCCAAGGTCCTTAAGGAATCCATGCCTTTAGGGGCTTATGCAGCAACCAATTATCTTTATTTTTACCCCGAAACCCCCGCCAACAAGGCCTTCGTTCAAAAGTGTAAGGAGAAATACAACGATCCTTATCCTTCCGGGATAGGCATCTTTGGCGGATACTCGTGTGGGAAATTCCTGACCGAGGCCATTCTCAAAGCCCAAAGCACCAAGACGGAAAAGGTCATCAAGGCCCTTGAAGGGCTTACCATTAACACCCCCATAGGTCCGATTACCATGCGCGCATGCGACCACCAGGCACAAACTCCCGCCTTCTGGGGTAAAACCACTAAAGTTCCAGAGTATCCTTTGGCTACCATGAAGGATATTTTCATGACACCCCCTGAAAAGGTGGTCCCATCCTGCGCGGAGATCAACGCTGCCAGGAAGGCGGCAAAAGCCAGATAGTCCAACCCATATGGCCCCGGATGTTGAATCCGGGGCTGTATTTAATTGAATATTGGGGTTTGAATCATGGATTTTGATGCATCCATGCTTTTCGTCCAGTTTATCAGCGGTCTCAGCAGGGCCATGATACTTTTTCTGATGGCCTCGGGCATGACCATAATATTCGGGGTGATGAGGGTTATCAATTTCGCGCATGGCGCTTTTTACATGATAGGCGCCTATATGGCCTTCACACTCTCGAGCGTTTTGACCGGCCCCTTGGGATTTTGGGGTGCACTGCTGATCGCGCCGACTATAGTCTGTGCTATCGGAGGTTTGGTGGAGGTTGTCCTTCTCCGTCGTATATATGAAAAAGAACACCTCCTGCAGATACTTCTTACCTACGCACTCATATTTGTCATCAATGACGGTATAAAGCTGTCCTGGGGCGGGGAGATGAAAATAGTCACCCTGCCTGAGGTACTGACCGGATACGTCACGTTTTCCGGCCATCCTTTTCCCATTTATTATTTTTTTATTATCACAGTCGGCGTCCTTGTTGCCGTATTGCTCTGGCTCTTATTAAGTAAAACGCGATTCGGGAAGCTGCTCAGGGCATCGGCCGAACATAAAGATATGGTGGGCCTTTTGGGGTACAATGTGGGCGGTTTGTTTACATTGGTTTTCATCATGGCCACGTGGTTGGCCGGCCTGTCAGGTGCCGTCATCGCACCAACTGTTAGACTTTCCTTAGGGATGGGTATGGACGTCATAATTGAATGTTTCATAGTCGTTATAGTGGGGGGCTTAGGGAACATCTGGGGGGCCCTTCTGGCAGCATTGATCGCCGGTCAAATATATGCCTTCGGCATACTTATACTGCCGAATTTCGCAATGGCCTTTCTCTTTATACTTGCGGCCCTTATCATAATTTTCAGGCCATACGGTCTGTTGGGCAGGGCGACACAGGCATAAAGATGGTTGAACGAAGGCGGATAAATACCAAAAAGTGGGAATGCAGGAAGTGAAAAAAAGCAGTGCCTCAGCGTGGTTGGTATGGCTCATACTAATCCCTATATTTTTGGCTATTCCCTTTGTCCTTGAAAAGGGCATCTCCCAGTACTACCTCTATTTAGCCATCAAGGTCATGGTCTGGGCACTGTTCGCCATGAGCTTTAATCTGGCATTAGGCTACGGAGGAATGATGTCCTTCGGTCATGCCGCCTTCTTTGGTATAGGGGCTTATACCTGCTCCCTGCTTCTTATCAAAACTTCCTGTCCGTTGGTGCTGGCCTTTGCCGCAGCGACTTTTGCCGCAGCGGCAGCAGGGCTTATAATCGGGTATTTAAGCGTGCGAATTAAGGGGATATTTTTCTTCGCAACCATTACACTTTCATTTGCTCAACTTGCCTATATACTGGTTTTTAAGTGGAGAAGCTTTACCTTCGGGGATGACGGCATCCAGGGTATCCCGGTACCCGAGATGATCTCCACTGATGAGACGTACATAAAATACTATTTTTTCGCCCTCGTAATCACCGTTATCTGTATCTACCTGTTATGGAAGACTGTCAGATCACCCTTTGGCCTGATGCTCAGATCATTGAGGGAAAATCCTGAAAGGGCCGTTTTTTTTGGCATGAAAGTCGAGAATTATCGATTGATCGCCTTTGTCATTTCAGCCTTCTTTTCGGGTGTTGCAGGTGTTCTATATGCCTTTTTGGAGACCGCCATTGCCCCGGATATACTTTTTTGGAGTATGTCGGGAGAGGTGATCCTGATGAGTGTGTTAGGGGGAATGCATGTATTCTTGGGGCCGGCCATTGGGGCCGCTATTATGGTTCTCTTAAACACTTTCATTACTTCTTACACAGAATACTGGCCTTTATGCTTAGGGATCACCCTCATCCTGATCGTCCTGTTTTTTCCGGGTGGAGTGGCAGGTCTGATCCATGAAAGATATACCATCTGGCGGAAAAAGAAAGCGACTTAAATGGCGATATTAGAAATAAAGGGGTTGAGAAAATCTTTCGGGGGCCTTGCAGCCGTTGCAGGGGTGGATCTGGAAGTGCAGGACGGGCATATCGACAGCATAATCGGACCAAACGGCGCAGGCAAATCAACCCTCTTCAACCTGATTAGCGGTTATTATCCCTGCGACGGAGGCCAGGTCTTTTTCAAAGGAAAGGATATAACCGGCCTTACGCCCCAAAAAAGAGTCAAGATGGGGATGGGAAGGTCCTTCCAGGTAACAAACATATTCCCCAAGTTGACTGTTTTTGAAAACATTCAGGCAACAATTATCTACAGGATCGGCAAGGGGATAAATTTTTTTTCCGATGTCAGGAAGTACGCTGCGGAAGAAATCGAAGAAATCCTTTCCATGGTGGAACTGATTGAACAGGCAGATGATATGGCAGGCATCCTTTCAGCCGGGGACCGGAAACGGTTAGAGATGGGTATCGTCCTTGCTACGGCACCGGATCTTCTTCTTCTGGATGAGCCCACCTGTGGAATGTCGCCTGCTGAGACCTCAAATACAATTGAGCTGATCAAGAAAATAGCCCAGGACAAATCACTGACAGTACTCTTTACCGAACATAAAATGGACATGGTTTTTTCCATCTCCTCTAGGATTACTGTGATGAATTTCGGTGCCATAATAGCGGCCGGAAAGCCGGATGATATTCGGGCCAATGAAAAAGTCCAACAGATCTATTTCGGAGAAAACCGATGCTCCTCGAAGTAGAAAAAATTGATACATATTACGGCATATTTCAGGCCATATTTCAGGTCTCTCTGGAGCTTGATAAGGGGGAAGTTGTGTGCCTTTTAGGAAGAAACGGGGCCGGGAAGACAACTGCACTAACGAGCATTATCGGTCTCAACCGGCCAAGATCAGGCTGCATAAAGTATAAAAGCCTTGAAATTACAGGCAAAAAGCCTTTTCAGATCGTCCGGTTAGGCATCGGCTTCATACCGGAGGACCGAGCGTTAAAGAAAACCTGGAGTTAGGCATGAGAGAGAAGAAAGAGAAAGGTCGCGGCCCGGGTCTGGAAAGGGTTTATGAGCTTTTTCCAAAACTTAAGCTCATGGAAAAGCGGAATGCAGGAACCCTTAGCGGGGGAGAACAGCAGATGCTGACTGTGGGCAGGACGCTGATGGGGGATCCCGAATTTATATTGCTTGATGAGCCCACTGCAGGCCTTGCTCCAATTATTGTCAGGTCGTTAGGGGATCAGATCAGAAGTTTAAAAAAAGAGGGTCTGACCATCCTGTTGGCCGAGCAGAATGCCTTGCTCGCCATGGACCTCAGTGACCGGGCTTATGTAATTGATAAGGGCACGATCGTCTATGAGGGTAGTGTAGAAAAATTGAGGGAAGATGATAACATGATGAGGGGGTATTTGGGGGTATGACGAAAGTAACAGTCCCGAATCTTTTGTGGTACGGCAATCAGCCGAGAGACCTTGATTTTCCTTCGCGCTGGGACGTGGAAGTGCTCGAACCTCCGGGATTCAAGAAAAAGGCAATGACCGGAGAAGAGTTCTCTTCAGCGTTCGACAATCCCATCGGTTCTCTGCCTTTGGCGGAATTAGCCTTGGATGCCAGGGAAGTTGTAATAGTGTTTGATGATATTACCCGGCCGACACCGGTTAAGGATGTCCTTCCATGGGTGACGAAGGCCCTTGAAAGGGGAGGGGTCCCAAAAAACAATATCCGGTTTATTCCGGCCCTGGGCTTTCATGGGGCAATGACCAATATCGATTTTCGGAAAAAATTAGGGGATGATGTGGTTGAAAACTACGCGATTTATAACCACAATCCTTACGAGCACTGCGAGTACGTTGGAGATACAACAAGCGGAACGCCGGTCTATTTAAACCGGGAATTCATGTCCTGCGACCTCAAGATAGGCATAGGCTGTATCACCCCTCATGTGCATGTGGGTTTCGGGGGCGGGGGAAAAATTGTTTTTCCCGGCTTAACGGGTATTGAAAGCGCGCATATCTTTCATTCGGAAGTCTTTCAAAGAGGTGTGGAGACGACCGGGTTGGGAAATTTCGAGAACAATGTGATGTATAAAGAGATAAAGGACGCAGTTCGCATGTCGGGCCTCAATGTGAAAATTGATGCCATCATCAATGACCGTGCGGAAATCACCGATCTTTTTGTAGGGGATCCGGTTGAGGCACACAGGGCCGGCGTGGAGACTGCAAAGGAACACTATGCAACTCATCCCGGTCCGGGAAAAGATATAGTCATTGCCAATGCCTATGCAAAGTCCAATGAAATGCCTATTTGCATGTTCCTGGCAATGAAAACCGTGAATCCCGATAAGGGTGTGATCGTACTTTTGGTCGATTCTCCGGAAGGGCAGATATGCCACTATTTGTTCAGGAGTTTCGGTAAGGATTACGGGGGCAGGATGTACGGTGGAAAAGGGAAAAAGGCCGCACCGGGCGCGCCCGACACCATCAAGGTGATCGTATGCAGCAAATATCCTGACCGCACCATGTGCGATCTTTTCGCATCACCCGATGAAGTGACCATTACTCACAACTGGGATGAGACCCTGGCATTGCTGGAGAAAGAATATCCCCGGGATGCCTCTGTGGCTGTGATTCCTGACGGAACCATGCAGTATTTTAAGGATTAGAAATACTTGCTTGCCTTATCGCCTTGGCTCAGCATTCCCCGTGCAACTAACAGTGTCTGGTTGCGGTCTTCCATATTCAGGGCCTGCTCCAGTCCTCCCGCATCTAAATTCATGTTAATGGCTCCCTTGGTCAGCCGCAGACCCATGGGGTTTTTGCTGTTCATGGTTTGGGCCAGTTCCAGCGCTGTTTCCATGAGTTGTTCCCGTTCAACCAACCGGCTCGCAAGACCTAAAGACATGGCCTCCTCCGCGGACATGAAGTTTCCCGTGAGCATGAATTCGTAGGCCCTGCCTGCCCCGATAAGGCGGGGAAGAAAATAGCTGCACGCCATATCGGCGCCGCCGAGACCGATATTTATGTAGGCCGCGGAAAAACGGGCATCACGGCTCAGCACGCGGACATCGGATGAAAGAGCAAAGCTGAAACCCAGCCCTGCGCCGGCCCCGTGCACAGCGCAGATAATGGGTTGAGGCGCTTGCCTCATGGCCAAAGTGAGCCGCGCCAATCGGGCCTGAAACCGGTAATGCTGATCCATGTTCAAATCTGGTGCCATTTTCATGGTCTCCTTCATGTCCAGCCCTGCGCAGAAACCCCGTTCCCCATTTCCTCTTAGAATGACCACATGGGTGTCTAAGTCATACAGCCGTTCTCTCCAGAAGTCTTCCAGTTCTTCCATCATCCGATGATTAACGGAATTATATTTGCGGGGTCGATTAAGGGAAAGGGTCCCGATGCCCTCTTCCTTAACTTCATATTCTATAGTTTCATAATCCATACGAGCTCCTCCATTTTCGGATATAGTTTGGTTACAGGTCGGTCGTTCCAATTGTGCAGAGAATAACCACCTTTGCATCTTCCCACGGGGTTATCAGTGAATAAAATGTACTTAATACCTCAAGTTTTGTTTAAATGAAATACCTAAATTTGATGGACTCGTAAAAAATCCATTAACAGGTCCCGCCATAGGTGGGAGTAAGCCCTGGCCTTGGGTGGGAATGGAACCATTTGAATTTACTTCAAATGGCGGGGGAGGGTTAGCCTCCTTCGCCTAATGAGAAGGGCAGGGCGACTTTTTACGTGGTTATCGAATTTAATTAAAAAATAATTGACAAGGAAGTTCAGAATGAGACATAAGTTTTACTGAACAGAAACAGACAAAATGCTTCTTATATTAATAACCGACATAAAGCATACTTAAAACTAATTATAAGGGAGGTAGTTCAAAATGACGATCAAGATCGAGAAAGTGACAGTGTTGGGTTTGGGTACCTTGGGTGCCCAAATTGCTGCTCAAGCCGCGGTTTCAGGATATGATGTCTCTGCTTATGATCCTGACGAAAAGGTATTCCATAGTTCTATGGAAGCCTTTATGACAATTGATCAGTCCAAGGTCAGACCCTCACCAATAAAGGTCTCGGAATGGTCTGCAGCGGCCGGAAAAATCAAGATGCTCTCAAGCCTTAGCCAGGCGGTCAGCGAGGCCGACCTGGTCATCGAGGTGGTGCCTGAAAATCTGGATCTAAAGTTAAAAATTTGGAGGGAAATGGATGAGGCCGCTCCGGAGGATGCCATTCTGGCCACTAATTCGTC
>JAIOSR010000392.1 GCA_021107495.1 Desulfobacterales bacterium
CCTTGGTGCCGCAAAACTGGCAACGGTATTCATACCTGTCCCCATCGGGCAGGATCAGAAGAAGAAATTTTCTGACCGGCACGGCCCTGCCGCACTTCGGGCAATAAAGCTCGGTGGCCTCCAGGTCCTGAAAATCCGCCTGAGGCTGATTGGCTTGTTGCTGATTTGGCTGGACAAAATTGAAAGGATCGTTTTTCATGTGCGGAACCTGCGGATTTTTTGTATTTGTTATTTAAAAAATTTAGTGCTTTATTTACTTTCGAAGTATAATCATGAGATGGTTTAAAGGCAAGTTTTTTGAGACAATAACAAGAGGCAAAAGCCCCACTTGGCACGACAATCTCCCCCAAAAGGGGAAAGGAGAAAAAAAGGCAGAAACTTTCCAATGGGGCATAAGCGCTAAGCAAAACAGACATGGGTGGCATGGACAAACTCGTTTGTCCGTGCAAAAGCCGGCAGATGAAACAACAAAAGAGAAAAACTATTCGTCATTATAATGCTCCCGGCCATGCTCATTTTTTAACATTTTCCTGTTATCGACAGTTACCATTATTGAATCGAGACCGAACAAGGCGTTGGATAATTCAAGCAACGGGAAATGCAAGTGAAAGACATAATTTTGCGATTTTGGCTTATGTAATTATGCCTGAACATGTTCATCTTATTATTTTCCCGTTACTTCAAGTTTATGACGTTGGACTGTTTTTAAAAGCGATAAAGCAATCTGTGGCCAGGAAGGCGAAAAAATTTCTCTGTGAACACAATCCAGCATGGCTGGAAAAATTGACTTTTCAACGGGGAAACCGGAATGTCTTTCGATTCTGGCAAACCGGTCCGGGCTATGATAGAAATATCAACAGCAAAGAAGAACTTTTTAAAAAAATAATCTATATTCATAATAACCCGGTCCGAAGGGGCCTCGTATCAACGTCTGAAGAATGGAAATGGTCGAGTGCAAGCTGGTACAGTGGAGGACGAAATGTGGAATTGGCCATAGATGATCATATTTTTTCATGAGCTGTTCGTTTGTGCTCTTGACAAAACGACACGGACAAACAAGTTTGTCCATGCCACCCAAAAATATCATTGTGAAAATCGCCAATCCTTAAAGTTAAAGCTTATGATAACAGGAGGAGAGGCTCAGAGTGATGGGAGATAAATCTATTTAAATATATTTTAAGGAGGATATCATGAAAATAAAACACATTGATCACATTGGTATTGCCGTTAAGAGCATTGAACAGGCGGGTAAATTTTATACGGAAATTCTTGGCCTCAAGATCGAAGAGATTGAAAATGTGGCCGATCAGAAGGTCAATGTCGCCTTTCTGCCCATTACGGACAGCGAGCTGGAATTATTGGAATCCACTGAACCGGACGGGCCTGTGGCCAAATACATAGATGCCCGGGGTGAAGGGGTCCAGCATATCGCCTTTAGAGTTGAAAATATTGAAGAGGCCCTCGATGAATTAAAGGCAAAAGGGGTCCGGATGATCGATAAGGAGCAAAGGGGCGGGGCCGGAGGTGCAAAAATCGCCTTTATACATCCAAAGGAGACAAACGGTGTCCTGGTCGAGATTTGTGAGAGGGATTAAAATCCCCCCAACCCCCCTTTACAAAAGGGGGACTTTTTATGATTCCCCCCTTTATTAAAGGGGGGATAGGGGGGATTTCGCGTTCATCACACAGGTATAGCCCGGCGATTCATTAGCAAAGACTGAAATTTTGCGAGAAGTGTATGAAAGATCTCAAAAACGGTAGGTTATCAATCCGTGGGTTGTGTCGTAAGGAGAGACGCTGACCTGCACGCGGTCCCCAACCATGACCTTGATACGGTGTTTTTTCATCCGGCCGGAGAGTACACCCCTTATGGTAACGTCGTTTTCACATTGAATTTCCATGGTGCCGCCACCTAAAACCCTGGTGACCTCTCCTTCTATCTGTATTAGATCGTCTCTACTCAAGATATTCCTTCCTCGGCATCAGGCCCATTGAATTTTCTTTAATCATACCATGTTGAGGGCAGATGTCAATAAAATGAGAAGAGATTTTAGAATAGCGAAAGGTCCACATAATTTTTTAGTGACCTGCCGTTTTCATTAATGTATAAAATCGTGACGCAAAACAAAACGATTTCATTTATAATGATGAACCATGGACGACCACAACATGTATAAAAACTTGCGCTCTTTTACTTACTCGAAAGGGAAATTCTCCCCTGCATCAAGCAGCCTTATCATTGAAGCTCCCATTGAAATAATAATAAATCAGGAAAGAAGTATCCTTATCATGATTACCCCTCAAATGGTCAGGGAGTTAGTGTTTGGTTTTGTTTTCACGGAAGGGCTGATCGATAGCGTCTCGGAAATTGACGAATGTGTCATCTCCGTTGTGGGGAAAAATGATGGAGAGCAGGTCAACGAGGCTAAAATAGAAATTTCCCCTGGAAGGGCATATCCCCGGCCTACAAAAGGTAAAAGGGTTTCCTTTTCCAGTTGCGGTGTTTGCGGGAAGGAAAATTACTATGAATTAAAAAATGGTGTGACCAGAATAAAAAGCCGGCACCGCTTTGCAATGGAGGTCCTGAAGGGATTTGCCAAAGGCATTCAGGAGTTTCAACCCCTCTATCAAAAAACAGGAGGAGCACACGCTGCCGTTCTCTTCGATGCAG
>JAIOSR010000133.1 GCA_021107495.1 Desulfobacterales bacterium
AACCACAATGCCTATGCATACGTGGAGAAACGAAAGACGTAAGGTCGTTAGTCCCTAATGGAGGGGCATGCGGAACTCTTTTCAAAGAGCCGCATAACCTTGCTGTGGCTCGAATCACGGCGGCCCTCATTATAATTCGGCTCTGGACAGCCCCTTCGATGATAGCTCCTATTATGTTTGGCTGTCCCGCCTGTCGGAAGCCGACTTGTTAAGGTATTTGGGGCGTGGCAGATGCGTTGTAGAGATAAAAAGGCGCCTCTTTGAAAAGAGTTCCGCCTGCTACGAAGAATGCCGGTCATTATACAAGAAATGTGTGCAAAAATTATAGTTCCCCCAAATATTGAGCAGGTACGACGTAAGTTCTCAATAAATTCGGGGATCCGCGCCCGTTAAGATGACTTTGACACGAATTTCTTGAGAAGTTACAATTTTTGAAACGTAAGGAGAAGAACATGGCTGAAGATCTTAAGAAGATGTACCGGACCGTAATGGATGACCATTTCCCCCCCGAGATAACCATTTCCTTTGGTGATCAGACAATGGTTTACCGGAAAAGGTCCTGGAAAATTGCAGACGCAAAGACAGGGGAAGTTATCGAAAAGGGCCTTCGCTACGGTGAAAATCCGGGACAGGAGGCCGCCTTATACGAACTCGTGAATGGTAACCTGGTTCTGGGTGAGTGCCGGTTTATCGAGCCGGGGAGCGGTCTTGTCTCCGCTATTACGGAACAGGACATGCTCCAGAGCGGAAAGCATCCCGGCAAGACCAACCTGACTGATCTCGATAATGCCTCCAACATAATGAAATATCTTACTGCCGGACCGGCGGTGGTGATTGTAAAGCACAATAATCCCTGTGGTGTTGCCTACGGTTCCACACTCTCCAATGCATATGAAAAGGCGGATATGGCGGACAGAATCGCCGCATTCGGAGGATGCGCCCTGTTTAACAGACCCATGGACCTTGAGACCGCCGAAATGGTCTCAAAAAACTATCTGGAAGTGGTGGCAGCACCTGATTTTGAGGAAGGGACAATGGAGATCCTGTCCAAAAGAACCAATTTGAGGATCATACGAATGGCCCGAATGGACAGGCTCTCGGAATACACAAGTTCGAGATTTGTGGACTTCAAGGGTCTGATGGACGGCGGGATTATTGTCCAGCAGTCTCCCCTCAACCGGATTAAAACCCCCGATGATTTTACCATTGCCGCAACAGAGTTTGAGGGGAAGACCTATGCCATAGAGCGGAAACCTAATCAGGATGAGTATGCGGACATGCTGTTCGGCTGGCAGGTGGAGCAGGGTATTACCTCCAACTCGGTCATATATGTAAAAGACGGAGTTACCGTGGGGATAGGGACGGGCGAACAGGACCGGGTGGGCGTGGCGGAAATCGCTATTTTCAAGGCATACACAAAGTGCGCTGATGCCCTCTGTTTCAAGAAGCACGGTGTGCCCTATAAAGAGCTTGAATTAGCCGTGGAAAAGGGCATGAAAGACCGGGAACTGTTAAAGGAGATTGATGAGGAAACAAGAGAGGCAAAAGGCGGGCTCATAGGCGCCTCAATGATCTCCGACGCCTTTTTCCCATTCAGGGACGGGGTGGATGTGGCCATTAAAGAAGGGGTCGGGGCCATTGTCCATCCGGGTGGATCCATGAGGGATTTTGAGGCCATCCAGGCCTGTAACGAGGCCGACCCCCAGGTTACAATGGTGTTTACCGGACAGCGCGCATTTAAACATTAATGACTTGATGTTATTCCAAAAAATAGTTATGATACATATTTATCAATAAACGTGGTATCTTTATTGATGCTCGGGTATTGATGTTCGGGTTTCGTTTCAGGGAAAAATCCATTTGTCAGAAGTGGCGACCTGAAGTGTGGAACCGTGATAATTTATTTAAAGGGAGGTTGTCAATATGGCTGATGGAATCGTGAAGTGGTTTAACGACCGCAAGGGTTACGGATTTATTGAGCAGGAAGACGGTCCCGATGTATTTGTTCATCATTCAGGAATAAATGGAAGCGGATTCAAGTCCCTTAGAGAAGGGGACAGGGTTACCTTTGAGATAGAGGAAGGTAGTAAGGGCCCGTCCGCTGTAAATGTAACGGCAAGTTAGCGGCTGTTCCAGACAGAAACAAGGGCATTCCATCATAATTCGATGGAATGCCCTTTCTTATTTTAACTTGGGTTGAGCGGTTCACCGTTCACGGTTTCGGGTTGAAACAACCCAACATCCTCTGTAACTGGTACAGTTCAACGTTCAGGGGTTCACGGTTCAAGACTGATAACCTTGTAAGAAGTCGTCACCCCGGCCCCGCACAATTTGCGGGGCCGGAATGACGGAAAAGAGAACTTTTCGGCTTTTTACGAGCGCATCAAGATTAGATTGATGAAAGACAGGTTCGATTTTAAACTGAATGCAGAGTTCACCCAGATCTTGCAGTACGCCAAGCGCCATTGCACACAAATCCGGAACTAATTTTATGCCGCCAAGGAAATATAAAAAAATCGCAAAGCGATTAATCGTGAACTTTGAACCGTGAACCGGACAACCTGAGTAGTTACAAAAAAAGTTCCAACTGCTTGTGAGCCTTGCCTTTCGGTTTCCACTTGCGTCGCTCCAAGGGACTGCATATCTCACCCGGTATGTCATCAAAAAACGGTGAAGGCTTCATGGTAAGAACACGCCCTTTGAGGGTCCTGCGGTTGGCATGGGATAAGATAAGCCGGGAGCGGGCCCGTGTCATGCCCACGTAAAAGAGTCGCCTTTCCTCTTCATCATCCCTGCTTCCGAAAAGCGAACAAGGCATCAGTTGATCCTCGCAGCCGGTGATAAAAACAACCGGCCATTCCAGGCCCTTTGCCGCATGGATGGACATCAAGGCCACGCGATCACCCATAAGTACGGCATGATCAATCCCCCTTTCTAATGAAAGGGTATCCAGCAGGTCCTCCATACTCCCTTCAAAACCTTCCGCCATCTGCTTGAGGCGGCGCACGGCCTCGATTGATTCTTTTGAAGAGCAGTCAAAATCATGAAATGTCAGAGAGCGCTCGACGAGTTCCGAGAAATCGCCGTCTGTCTCGAATGCCCCGGATATTTGATCCCTTGTAATTGCCGCATCTGACAGCACTTGATCATACATCTTTTTGTAGTAAGAATTTTCAGGATACTGAAGTGTCTGAAAAAACCGCCACAGGATATTGACCGGATAGCGTGCTATCAGAGGGGTTTCCCCGGACCTGACAAAGGGGATTCCGGCCCTGTCCAGTGCCTCCTCCAAGGCGTCACCCTGAGCATTCAGACGGAAAAGCACCCCCATGTCACCAAAACCAAGAGACAATCCGTCCTCTCCGGAGTCCACCCGGCCGCTGTCTAAGGAAAAATAGGTTGTACCGCCCATAAGCCTTTCCACCTGTTCCACGATCATTTCGGCCTCTTCCGAATCGGTCCTGCAGGTTGCAACGGAGACAGGCGCCCCTTCGGATGATTGGCACTCAAGGGGCTTTTCCTTTCCCATGAGACCTGCGGCACCTTGAAGTATCTCCTTT
Organism: Desulfobacterales bacterium; assembly: GCA_021107495.1. Classification (GTDB taxonomy): domain Bacteria; phylum Desulfobacterota; class DSM-4660; order Desulfatiglandales; family Desulfatiglandaceae; genus JAIOSR01. Next base: position 3,561 of record JAIOSR010000133.1, read on the forward strand.
GTGGAACGATAATTTTTCGTAAGCACAATTTCCTTAGACCCTGGGAAATCCTCGCCAAAACGGTTGAAACTGCCCACGTCCGCCCCACGGAACCCGTATATTGCCTGGTCCGGGTCACCGATCGCACAGATTTGATTTTTTCCTTTCCTGATGAGCCCTTTGAGTAGTTTGACCTGAATCGGGTTGGTGTCCTGGTACTCATCCACAAAGACCCAGGGGAATTTACTGCCATAAGCCCCGGCGATCTCCGGACAATCCCGGAAGAGCCTCAGGGCCTCCACTTCCAGGTCGTCAAGGTCCAGCATGCCCAAGCCTCTCAACCTGTTCTGGTATTTCTTGAACTGGGACATGAGTTCATGATCATCGACAGAACCTGTTTTCATGTCCGGGAGGGCCTTGAGAAACCTGCCTGTAGCCCGTTTGCCCGCACCAGATTCTGAAAGGACTTGTTGCGCAAGGCCCTGTGCATCAATTTCAGGACAGAGGGTAAATTCAGGGGGAAGCCCGATCCTGTCTCCCTCATGGCGGAGAATGTCCAGGCAGAAGCCGTGAAAAGTGCTTACACGAACCGGATCGGTTTTCGAACTATCAAGGAGTCCGGCGATCCT
>JAIOSR010000206.1 GCA_021107495.1 Desulfobacterales bacterium
CGGCAATCCGTCCGATCTCATCGATTGTGCTATGGGGACAGCCGAAGGCCACGTGCTCCACCGTATCATCCTCCCACACGTTCAGTCGCTCCCAGGTTTCCTTCATCTCATTCTTTCCCACCCGGATGACATGTTCCGGTCTATTATTTCCCATGGCCTCCTCCAGGGTGGGCGCCTCAGGGGTGGTTCCCACAATATGAGCTAAGGTGACTGCACCTGATGTGGGCATGGATATAACCAGGGCCCTCGCATAATCAAAGGGAAGTCTCGGCGGCAGTCCATTCACCACAACCGGCTTGAATCCCGACACCTGATCACCGATGTAATAACCCAGACAGTGATAATGGGTCATGGTCCAATCGGTCACGTCAAGATCATCCAGCTCCACCAGATGACTTGCAAAACGGTTTTCCGGAAGTAAAAGACCCATGAGCGGGGTGCGTCCGCAGACCGCGGCGGCCAGGGAAACCAGGATCCCCATCCGATCCACCTTGGCCCCGAACAGGCTGTTATTGGCGACCTGCATGCAGCTTCCCCCCATTGGCACGATATCACCCTTCCTCGGAACAATACCAAGGAGATATTCTGCGCAGGTCTCTGTTCGCAGCCAGCCCAAATCCTTATATCTCTTCAGTTTTCTCTCATGCTCACCAACCCAGTTGTCAGCCAAGGGCAGGCCGCATTTCTTCCAGACCTCGGGGGAATTGGAGGGATGGGTCGTCACCCTGTGGGGTGTCGGAGGGACCCCCTCTGTCATGAGGTCCCAGAACTCTTCAGGACAAAAATCATAACTGATGTGGCCGTATGAAATTGGGACCATCCTTTCCGCATCAAAGGACTCGCCTAATTTTACCAAAAGATCCATGGATCTTTGAATTCCGGGACAATATTCTCCCTCCAGCATCCTTTTTTCTTCATCCGTAAGTAACATGACAGATTTCCTTGTAATTTTTCATGGATTAGGGGTTCACAGGTTCGTGGTTCGGATTTAAGGGTTTTGAGTATCTATGAAACGCGGCTAAGCGTCAAGTCTCATTCATTATTCCTTGACAGAGTTGAACAACGATAGTATAAATTTTTTCTTGCATTATCGATTTATTTAAGGAGAGATTAAAATGGCTGCCAATAGAAAGAAGTTAAACATAATTCGAGTTCGAAAAGCAAAACCCAACAAGAAAAACCTGAAAGTTTATATGAAACGCATCCAGCGAAATACGGAAATCCTCAGAGAATTAGCTTCCAGCGAGGGAAAATAGTCCTGCCAGGAAGTTGTTTTCTCTCTTCGACCACACTAAAACCCGCCCATACGGCGGGTTTTTATATTGAGGCCCTATATCATTTCAAAATTCACTTCGTTTTACTCTGATCTTGCCAAAACACTCATCAGGTGATAAAAAAACAGATGTTTTCAGCATGGAAAATGATGAGGAAACAACATGACACTCAGTTGCATCATTGTAGATGACGAACTCCCTTCTCTTGATGAATTATCACATCTTTTGTCCGGAATGGACGGCGTAGACGTAATGGCCTGCGAAAACAATGGACAAAAGGCCTTGGCCAAAATTAAAGAACTGGGCCCCGATGTCGTCTTTTTAGACATCAAAATGCCCGGCCTGAACGGCTTCGACGTGGCTAAAGAGGTCCTCACATTCAAGGAACCCCCTTTGATCGTTTTTGCCACGGCTTACGATGAGTATGCGGTAAAGGCCTTTGACATAAATGCCATTGATTATATTCTCAAACCTTTCTCCAGGAAGAGATTGACGAGCACGGTTCAAAGGATAAAACAGGCAAAGGCAAAAGGGTTGGATCACTCGGATTTGAAGGAGATCGTTGACAGATTAGGAGACAGGTTGCCGACAAGGGAGTTTGTCAGGGTATCAGTTCTAAAGAACGGCAGGATCATGCTTATTCCCCCGGAGGAGGTCTTTTTTTGCAGTGCACATGAAGGCAGATCCATAGTCCATATCAAGGATAAATCCTTTCCATGCCCTGCAACTCTCAATGAATTGGAGAAACATTTGAAAGCGGACAGCTTTTTCCGGGTTCATCGCAGCTTTCTGGTCAACTTAGGGTACATCAAGGATATTGTTACATGGTTTAATGGAAAATACCTGATCACCATGCAGGACAACCAGTCAACGGAAATCACGGTCAGTCGAAACAACGTCAAACCCTTGAAAAGAATACTCTCACTTTGAATCGCATGTCTTGATTAATCAGCCTCCTTGTCAAGTCGGACTACCAGGACAGGTTTCCTGCAGCGACGCAGTACCCTTCGTGAAGTATTGCCCAATGTTGCTTCCGCTAACATGCCCTGCCCTCGGGAGCCCATCACGACCATATCGCAGTTAGTCTTTTCGGCCTGCCGGATAATACGGTCCACCGGTTGACCTATTTCCACAATGACATGGTCAATAATAAAGTTACATGCAGTCATTTTGCCGCTTTCTTCTTCACAGAAGCGCTCAATACGATCTCTAAGTGTCCGGATAACCTGTTCCTCGTTTCTTTTTTTGAGATCCTCCCACCTCTCTTTACCAAGCATGCCGCCCACAATTGCCAATGCGTTCGGTGAAAGGTCCTCCAACACATGTAAGATGGTAATTCCTGCTCCGTAGCGATTGGCAAGGCTCGCCGCATATCCAAAGGCATAACGGGCATTTTCCGAAAGATCGGTTGCATAAAAAATCTTTTTTATTTCAGGAATCATTTTATTGTCTCCATGCCTCCCTATTCACTCTTTGGGGGAAGGATGAGGGGGTTTGAAAAGGTAAGAAAATTCGCCGGCCGGCCAAACCGGCCGGCGAATAACGGGGAAAGTCTTTGCTGGAAACAATTAGGCTTTCAGAGAGTACTTCTCAACGATAATGTCATAGTATGCCTTTTCCGAAACAGTACCCCAGGTACCTATCAC
>JAIOSR010000187.1 GCA_021107495.1 Desulfobacterales bacterium
AGCGACTGCGGCCGCGTCGAAAATAAAAGCTGCCAAATAACTGATATGAATTATATTTTTCATATTTGCAAAAGGACTATAAAGGAATTAGTTCTAGCTCATCCGACATAAGTCGTCCCAAAAAAAGAGGCCCTTAACGCTTAACAGGCCCCTATATGCACAGACCATTTTGGAGGAAAATCAGGTGAAATAAAGCATAACGGTTACTTTATGTCAATAAAATTTCATATTTATTTTAATTGAAATTTAAATAACCATTTCTAACCATTAATGCCATTAACTTACTGCCCGCCAATGACTATCCGTCCAAGTCTTGCCAAGGATAAAGAGATGGTATAGGATCCACCCAGGTCGAGGAAAAATGAAATCAAAACCCACAAAAAAATCTCAATTTCGCTGGTATGACGCCATTTTCTTGAGGGTGATCCCGCCCCTTCTGGCCCTATTGATCAAACTCTTGATGATATCCTGTCGCGTGACCAGGGTGGAGGGTTTGGAACGGGAAAAAGAAGCCTTTGTTCGCTCGGGTGGACGAATTATTTACGCCACGTGGCACCAGAGAATGCCCTATCATTTCCACTATTTCGGCTCCCGCCATGCGACCACTATGATCAGCCAGAGCCGAGATGGAGAATATGCGGCACGCATCGCCGGATGGCTTGGCTTCAAAAATGTTCGCGGATCTTCAACCCGTGGAGGATTCAAGGCACTCAGAGAACTGATACAAAGGATAAAACAGGGTGAAACCGGAGGGATGCTGGCTGACGGACCATTGGGTCCGGCCCGCGTGGCCAAAATAGGCTCCATAATCCTGGCACGCAACTCTGAAGCGCCCCTCATCCCCATACTCTGGGGGGCAAATAGATGTTGGACACTGAATACCTGGGACCGGTACCTGATTCCAAAACCCTTTGCCCGCGTGGTCGTCTACTATTGTGAACCTATTCGAGTCCCTCCCTCTGCCAAAGGGAAAGAATTGGAAGAATACCGGCGTCTTTTTGAGGAAAGATTGAACGAAGGAACACGCTGGTGTGATGAGCAGTTTGGTGTGGAAAGGCCATGGCGAAAAGTCAAGGAAAAGGGTATTCCTGAAGTAGGGCCTTTATAACCTTTTCCACATCACAGTGGGCCTCGAAATGGTCGGCAAGACGGTCATACTGGTGAAAACGCGCCAGCCTTCCCTGTCTGGGACTTCTCTCCTTCATGCCTTTTTTCCTTCGAAGCGTATTTAGAAATTCTCCCCTGAAACCGGGATAATCGAGTATTCCGTGGACATAGGTACCCGCAACCCGGCCTTCATTAACAACCCAACCATCGGTCCAGGCCTTTTTATTTCCAGCCTCATGAATCTTTAAGAACGGCTCGCCGCCACTGCCTGTGTTTCCGGTTAAGCCCATGTGGATTTCATACCCGTTTATCCTTTTTTTATTTTGCAAACAAGTACCCATCACCCTGCGAACGACCTTTTGCCCTTCGAGGGTAGTAGTAATGGGAAGAAGGCCCACGCCTTTGACTTCCTCAAGATTCGATTCCACGCCTAAAGGATCTTTGATCCTCTCACCCAAAAGCTGATACCCCCCGCATATACCAAGGACCCTTTTCCCTGTTTTTGCAAACGCCCTGATCGCCCTTTTCCAGCCGGTTTGACTTAACCATACTGCATCCTCCATAACGTTCTTTGCACCGGGAAGGATAAGGCAGTCATATTCCCCTGACAGTTCCCGGGGGCGGAAAAGATAATTGATTACCACATCAGGCTCTCTTTTAAGTATTTCAATGTCCGTGAAATTGGAGATGGAAGGGAGTTTTACTACGGCCACATTTACCGTACCCGGACCCACGGACTTGAATGTCCGCTTGTCCTCCTGCACGGCCACCGAGTCTTCGGAATCAATGATAATATCCTGAAAAAACGGGACCAAGCCCAGAACGGGCTTTCCGGTCTTTTTTTCGATGTATTCGATTCCCGATGAGAAGAGCCCCGGATCTCCACGGAACTTATTGATCAAAAAGCCTATGATAAGCCCTTTTTCTTTTCGGGTCATAAGGTTATAACTGCCGATGATCTGCGCAAACACGCCCCCGCGATCAATATCCGCAATCAAAACGCATGGAGCGCCAACCGCCTTTGCCATCGGAAAATTGACCAGGTCGTTCTCCTTGAGGTTCATCTCACAGCAGCTACCCGCCCCTTCCATGACAATAATTTCATATTCCCCGGCAAGCCTGTTATAGGACTCCATCACGGCCTTTTTCAGCCCTGGTTTAAAATCGTGGTAGGCCGAAGCATTCATATGCCCGAAAACTTCTCCATGAAGGATAATCTGCGAACCCAACTCGGTGGAGGGTTTAAGGAGAATCGGGTTCATGTGTATTGACGGAAGCAGGCCCGCGGCCTCTGCCTGAACCACCTGTGCCCTGCCTATCTCGCCCCCTTCTATTGTTACATATGAATTATTGGACATATTCTGGGCCTTGAAAGGGGCAACCTTAAAACCCCTTCTCTTAAATATCCGGCAAAACGCCGATGCGACAATGGATTTGCCCACATCACTGCCGGTTCCTAAAAACATGATAGCCTTAGCCATATCTTCCCTTTTTCTAAGCCGTAAGTGGTAAGGAGTAAGTCGTAAAAGCCTCAATAATCTGGGCTAATGTTCTGCGCTGCATGTAATGAAAATTACCCAATCTATCAATTTCAGTTCAACTGGAAACGGACAGGGACTCTGACCCACATCTCCACCTTTTGATCACCTCTCATTCCGGGCTCAAACGCCCAGTCTTTAACCGAGGCCAGTGCCGCCTTGTCCAAAATCTTATATCCGCTTGACGTAGAGACCCGCAAGTCGTCAACCCTGCCGTTTCGATCAACCAGGACCTCAAGAACCACAGTCCCCTTGTACCCCCTTCTTCTGGCGATCTTTGGATATTTGGGGGCGGGATTTATTCGATATAGAGGCATAGCTTCCCGTACGAC
>JAIOSR010000486.1 GCA_021107495.1 Desulfobacterales bacterium
GGATTGGTGCCGAACATCCCCACGATTACGGGTATCCCCTTTTCTATCAATTCCGCATGCCTGAAAAAGGTCCTTCCGCCTGACCGCCTGCCGGCATACACCTTTTCCTGTTCGGTCAACTTGACACCGCTGCAGTTGAGTACCCATACAAGGGGTATGTGCAGTTGCTCGGCAATATCCTGGGCACGGAATATATGTTCACGCTGTCCCGGAATCCAGGCCCCGGCAAGGACCTTGTTATCCGAGGCAATGATTAGGGCGTATCTGCCCGATATCTTACCCAATCCGGTTAAGACGCCCGTGGACCCTTCCTGGTTGAATTCCGGATCATAAAGACTGTTTAAGGGCAAAAAGGTGCCGGGATCAACCAGAAGGTCGATCCTTTCCCAGGCCGTCATTTCTCCCCTTTTATGGACCCTTTCGGCCGGGATGCCGGTCAGTTTCCTTTGCTCTATGGCCTCGGCTATCCCTTCGTCGACCTTTGATACTTCAAGGGCGTTTTCCTTGTTTTTCTCTATATCCTTTTCACTAAGTTCTTTTCCTATGGGACTCATTTTTTCAAAATACTGTTTCATGTTATTAGGCCTCCCTGTAATTTGCTATATTTTGTTCAAGTGTTGCCACCAGGCCTGCACGGAATTTTGTATCCCTGTAAAGCCTGGCATCCGCCTTCATCTCTCTTTCAACAAATTTAATCTCATCAAAGTCCAATGGATCGTAATCCTCAAGAAGCCGGTTCAGTGCATCTATGGATTGGGGCGCTAACGGTCTTCCCATCGCAGCAATCTCATCTTTTACTTCTCTCAAGGATTTTCCCCAGAGGTGAGAATAGTTTTCAGGGTTTTTTCTTCCGGCTACCTCTTTTAAGACTTCCTCTTTTGTGGCCAAGATCAGCCTCTCTTTCTCATCTACCTTCGGGACCTCTTCTTCCGGACAGGTCGCCATTATAAGGGCCCTTGGAAGCAGAAGCAGCCCGGTATCATCATTATGGGCCTCCAGTGCCTCCAAATAATTGGCCTTGTCAGCCTCGCGATCACCCGTTTTTTGCCTTTTCGGAAAAGGGAAAGGAATATCGACGACTTCGTTATAGGTGCCGATTCCCTTGAGTTGTTGAGCTTTTACCTCCTTTGACGTCATGGCCATGTATTCCGCATTGATCTGCCCTGCCTTGATCAGCGTCCTGGCAATTCCGGCCCAGCCCGGTATCAGGCCGATCATGGCCTCACTGAAACACATGCCGCTTCTGGAATCGCCCACCAGATAATCGCCCATCAGCGGAATTTCGGCGGAACCGCCGAACCTTGTCCCTCCTCCGCAAACCGCAACCACCCTCAAGTGCTGAGCGATTTTTCTGACGGTTCCGTGCAGGGCAATACCCTTCTTCAAGCGGTTATCGGCCCATTCAAAGAGCAGGTCTATCTCTTCTGCCGGTGCGCCCGCCGCTTCCTTTTCCTTTTTTGCCTCTAAGGTCATGTCCAGTTTGTTCAGGCTTTCTTTGAGGTCTCCTCCTGCATGCACCGGATCATTGGCCCCGTAGATGATGAGGAATTCAAGGACATCCTTTTTGTCAAGGACCTTATTCAGGCCCTCTAAATAGGCATCCAGCCCGGGGTTTCCCACCTGGTGAACCGGAGGATTACAGTAACACAGAATCGCACCGGGCTTTCCCTTGAAGGACACACTGTCAATCATGAGATATGCCTTGCCCTCGGACCATTCAAAGATCGGTCCGAGATTTTCGTATTCCGCTATCTTATCGGATCTGACCAGCCTTATTGGCCCTTTCATAACATCCCTCCATTTTGTTTGAACCTGATTGATAATGACGCAACATGCTATATAAAATGATTTTTTTTATCAAGCAATACAAACGCATTTGTTATGGGAATGAAGATCTTATTCAGCTCGGAATTATAATTATTATCCAGCGCAAATTTAGTTCGCCAACACACTATTAGATGTGTTCAATTATTATAGAACACTCGCATTTGAGGCTGGTGGCATAGAGCTTAATTCCGTATTATCCAAAGAGTCAAGCTTTTCAACCTAATAAATGAAATTTTTCACAAGTGTGAGCAGGAAACGATCCGGAAGCTTTTGTCCCTAAGGAGGTTGTTCAAGAAAGACAGCGATTGTTTGAGGTCGATGAAATCTGGAGCTACTTCAGGGTCAATGATCCGATAGAATCCTTTGGTAAACTCAAAACCAATTTTGCCTTTGACATTCTTTCTACAAACAAATAAAAGCCAGACTCAGCCAATATGCAAATGTGCCGAATGCCCATAAATGTTATTCGGTTTCTTCCGTCTTAAGTGATTCAATAAATTCTTTAAGAAATTTGTCTTTCTCTTTCCAATCTTTTCCAAACCGCTCACTAAAATGGGATTCAAGGCGAACAAACAATTTTTTCCACACAGGCCTTCCTCCCCCCAGAACTACATTTTCAAGAAAATATGGAAGATCTAGAACCTTATCTTTAGGTAAGAAAGAAACAGCACCGAGTTTTATTGAATTCTTCAGTGCCTCTGTTGTCAAGGCATGTGCGGTCAGCATGACAGTGGGAAATCCCCTTCTCACTGCTATTTTCAGAAGTTCAAAACCGTTCACGCCCATAATATCCAGAATTACTACATCATAAGTAAGTCCCAGCAGCAGCTGGATGGCGGAATTATAATCAGGTGCCTTATATACCAGGCACATGTCCAGCACCTCCTCCACCGTGTCCAGCACATCAGGTTCATCATCAACAACAAGAATGGCTTTTCCTTTCAAGATCGAACTCTCTGCAGTCATCCTCTTTTGTCACTCCTTTCGATCAGGCTATCTTAAAATTACTCTATTTTTGCCATTGGACCCGTCATGCCTGTTATCGATTAGACTCCTGTGATTAGGCCAAAACCGTAATCGTCCTAAATTCAGGAAATCTCGACCTGTCAGGTCCCGATTTATCCCATCCCGCATGATATCGTCCCCATGTCCCGATAAATTGTGTTTCTAATAAATGGTTTTAGAAATGCCAAGGAATATTTATTTCAATTTACGGAAATCAGGCTTTCTCTGCTCAAAAAAGGAGGCATAACCCTCTTGGATTTCATCCGTTTCCGTTGTTATATCCACAGCGTCATGCTCTAAAGCCAGGTTAGCCTGTACGTCTCTTAACAATCCTTCGTTAAGGCATTTCTTGGCCGCCGCAATGGTATATTGTCCTTTAGCGGCCAGCATTTGGGCAAATTCAACACTCTTTTCAAATAATTCTTCATCCTTACAAACCTTATTTACCAGACCCATCTCCTTGGCTTCCTCAGCATTTATATTTTTGCCTGTAAACATCAATTCCATTGCATTGGCCCTTCCAATAAGTGCAGGCAAACGTTTTGTGACGCCACCCAAATAAGGGATCCCCAAGTTAACTTCAGGGAGTCCGAAATATCCATTTTTTTCCGCCATAAATCGGAAATCGCAGCTTAAGCTAATCAGCAGGCCGCCCGCCAATGCCGCACCATTTATCACCGCAATAACGGGTTTTGGAATTTTCTCCAGCTTGTTGAACGAATGATGTAATGCCAGGGCGTAATTATGCCACTTCTCTTTGTCCATTTTTGCTGCCATTTTTAGATCCAGACCTGCCCCGAATACTTTGAATTTGCTTGTTATAAGGACAACACGGACCTCATCAAGGCCCCCTATTTCGTCACTGACTTCTCCCAGTTGGTTAAGGAACTCAAAGTCCAGACCATTGACCGGTTCTCTGCTCATCTTTACGACGGCGATGCTATTTTCGATAGTATACGGAAAATAGTTGTTTTTCATTTTTTCTTTCCTATTATATTCATTGTTAGTTTAGCCACTTGAATCTCACGAAAGCCCCCCATTCTTGCGTCTCCATAGGCAATTCTCTCGGAGAATTTGAGGTGTGCCTGTGGACTGGTCGATATCCGTATTGGGAACGGGAACTTTCAACGGTTAATCGGGGGTCTATACAAAGCCGAACGAAGCTGTCCGTTCGAGAGTAAATATTCCTTCGGTCGTCAGTTTTTTATATGCAGATCCTTCCGCCATACGTCGACACTGAAGAGGCCGTTCTGTCCCTTGCACACCAACCACAGCCCCGCAGCCAGCATCATTACATCCAAAGCAAGGGATTCAGGAAGCTTCAAAGATGCTAAATCTCCAAAGCAACAGTGGCAAGAACTTAAATTATCGTAATACAGGAATACCCCATTTGAAATGATAAATGTAATGACCATCATCACAAAAAGCGCTGCAAATATCCTCTGATAGAGCCCGAGTAGAATAAATAGGGCGATTGTAAGTTCGAGCCAGGGGAGTGCGCTGACGTAAAAATGAATCCACGTCAAAGGTATAAATATAAATACATTTAACGTCTCCGCCATTTGTGGGGCTAAGGCCCTGGATCCGGTATATGTCATTTTTCCGAACGCAGAGGTTAATAAAATGGCTCCGATTAGCACGCGCAAAACCAATGTGACATACGCCATTGCTTCTCCCTTTATGCCAACCAGCGCTTCCTTCGTTTGTAATGCTTTACGTCACGGTAACTTTTCTTTTCCCCGAATTCCGAAAGGCCAAAATAAAACTCTCTAACATCCTCATTTTCGCTTAATTTTTCCGAAGGGCCATCCAGCACAATTCGTCCGTTTTCCATGACGTATGCGTACTCTGCCACATCCAGTGCAGCCAGTGCGTTCTGTTCCACCAGCAAAAAGGAGTATCTTTCCTTACGATGCAGAGCCTTTACTATATTGAATATCTGCTCGATCAAAAATGGTGCGAGCCCTAAAGACGGTTCATCCAAAAGCATAATTTTGGGATGTGACATCATGCATCGCCCTACCACAAGCATTTGCTGCTCGCCCCCTGATAGATATCCCGTGATGCGGTTGCTCATACCCCTCAGTTTTGGAAAATAGGTATATGCCATTTCTATATCCTTCTTGACCTGCCGCCTGTCTTTTGTGATACAGGCGCCAACCTTCAAGTTTTCCTCCACCGTAAGGTGCTCGAATGATTTCCTGCCCTCCATGGCCTGCGTGATTCCCAATCGTACTGTTTCTTCTACCGGTAGATTGTGGACACGTGTTCCATTGAATTCTATGGTTCCGTCGGTAACTTTACCCTCCTCTGTTTTAAGAAGGCCTGATATGGCCTTTAGAGTTGTTGTTTTGCCCGCGCCATTAGCCCCCAGCAAGGCTCTTATACCCCCGTCAGGAACTTCTAAACTTACACCCCTTAAAACCAGAATAGAGTTCAAGTATACGACTTCAATATTGTTTATGTTCAGCATGACGCCAATCCTTTACTTCATTACAGTTTTGAACTCTTGTAGATATCCGAACTTCCCAAATAGGCCTCAATCACTTTTGGATTATTTTTTACTTCTTCAGGACTTCCCTCTGCAATCTTAAGCCCGAAATTGATGACAATGACCCTGTCGCTTATATCCATAACAACGCCCATATCATGTTCCACCAAAAGCACGGGTATACCCCAGACGCTATTGATATCAAGGACAAAGCGGGTTATGTCTTCTTTTTCGTCCTGATTCATGCCGGCCATTGGTTCATCAAGGAGAAGGAGCTTCGGATTAGATGCCAGGGCGCGCCCCAAATCCACCTTTTTTCTTTGTCCGTAAGTCAAAAACCCGGCAGGAGTGTCTCTTATTGACTCCATTTCCAAAAAATCAATGATGTCTTCAACCGCTTTTCTGTGTTCACTTTCCATTCTTCGGGCACGACCAAAGAAAATGGCCCCACTTATGATTCCGTGTGTCATAACCGAATGCCTGCCGGCCATCAAGTTCTCGATGCTGGTAAGACCTTCGTATAATTCGATATTCTGAAAAGTTCTTGAGATTCCTAAATATGGCCTCTTGTGGGTTGGTTCAGAGGTTATATCCTGCCCATTAAAGAGCACTTTACCGCTTTGCGCCTTGTAAAACCCGCTCAATATATTTAGAAGCGATGTTTTTCCTGCCCCGTTCGGACCGATTATCGCCAGAATTTCTTTATCTCTTATATCTATTGAGATGTCATTCAAGACCGGAAGCGCACCGAAACTCAGATTGATATTCTGCGCCTCCATTATTACTTTTCTTTGTTCATTCATTTTGCCTGTAACCCCTATACAGCGTTCGTTTTCTCATCCTGTTCAAGCTATTCTTTACAGTCTTTGAATGTGCACTTCCGTTTTAATGTTGCCGGATCTGCCGTCCCTATACTTCACTGAAGCTTCAACGGAGTAGAGGTCCTCATCTGAATAGATAATTTTTATCAAATCCCCGTATTTTTCTTCCATGTATTTCCGCCGTATTTTCCCTGATCGGGTAAGTTCGGCATCATCGGCATCAAATTCTTTATGGAGGTTGACAAATTTGACAATTTTTCCGGCTTCGTCAACTTTTATATTTACCTTGTCTATATCTGCCTTGACTAATTCATATACCTCGGGTTTCTGGGATAGATCGACAAAAGTGGTATACCCGACATGGTTTTTTTCGGCCCAGTCGCCGACATTTTCGTAATCGATTATGATTATGGCAGAAGGATAGACCTTATCCTCATCTCCGATAACAAGACAATCCTTAATGTAAGGGCTGAATTTGATTCGCGATTCGATATACTGGGGTGGAAAGGAGTGACCACCTTTTAGTTTTATCATATCCTTCAAACGATCATAAAAAATCAAATGACCTCGTTCATCTATACGACCTGCATCACCGGTTTGAAACCACCCGTCCTCCGTAAAGTTATCTTTCCAGGCCGACTCATCCCCAAAATACGTTTTGGCCATTAATGGACCTGAGACCTGTATTTCACCTTGCTCGCTTATCCGCATAAAATCCGGGTTGAGCACCTTACCTACTGTTTCATGATCTATCTGGTCATCGGGGTGAACACAGTGCAACCCAATTTCAGTAGTGCCATAAAGCTGTTTGAGTGTAAGACCTATTGTATGGAAGAATCGAGCCGAATCGGGCCCCAAAAGGGCACCTGAATTATAGACATGGCGAATGTATTTAAGCCCCATATTGTCCCTAAGCCCTGCAAAAACCAGCGTATCAAAAATTTTATAGATTATTTTCAACCAGATTGACGGTGTTGTGCCTTTTAGATGATGATCCGCCATGCGTCCGCCCAGAGGTAATGCTGCCTTAAAAAGCCACCTGCTAACTGCAAAGGCGTCATTCATTCGGCTCATCACTTCCGATACCTTACCTTCCCAAAGCCTTGCCGGGAAAAGGAGGGCCTGGGGACCTATCTCCCTTATGTCATGATCTATTGTCTCCGGTTTTTCAGGGAAGCATATCTCGCAGCCCGCGATAAGCGGGCCCGTGATTCCGAAATATTGTTCCCCCCAGGCCGGGGACATGTACGAAACCCATCTGTCTTCCGGATACCAGGGGTCATATCTGAAAATCCCCATCAGGTTCATCATAATCGATCTATGGGTCATTATTCCCATTTGAGAGCGAGGCACACCATCTTCAGTCATGCGAGTCGTCCCGGAACTGAGCATGATGCAGGCGACATCGCCGGGTGTTGTTTTATCAATGCTTTTTTCAAAAAGATCGGGATGATCTTTTTTATAGTCTTGCCCCCGTTTCTCCAGATCATCATAGCTCATAAGGAGCGGTTCGTCATAAAACCACAGCCCCCTGGGATCCCAGTAGATTATTTTTTGAAGATTGGGCAGATGTTCCTTTACTTCAAGGATTTTATCCACCATCTCCTGGTCTTTTGCAAAAGCAAACTTTGCCTTGCTGAAATTCAGTACATATTTCACTTCCGCATAGTGATAATCTACGTAAAGACCCACTACAATGCCCCGCCCGGCCTGGGTAGCATACTCGGCCCAGAACCATCGTGGGTCGTTGTCACCCATAATGGCTATGACGTCATTTTCCTCAAAACCCATGCTTACCAGACCCAGGAACACAGTTTCCGTCCTCTCAAAGCTTTCCTGCCATGTATAAGAGTTCCAGAGACCGTAATCTTTATGGCGCATAAATACCTTATTATTGCCGTATTTCCTGGCCCGAGCCCTAAAAGTCTTTGGCAGGGTATTGGTATGCTCGTTTTCTATATCTATGTCTATTGAATGTTCCCTTTGCACTCTAGCCGGCCCCCATTCTGAGTTTTTCCTTACTATTACCTCAACGCTCCATGTTATCCGTGTTTAAGTTTTACAAAAGAGTTGACTGTTAGAGTAAGAAGTGCATGGGAGTTACATGGCACTTCTTACTCTATATTTGTCCTGTTCGCGTGCATATCCCTAATCTTTAAAATCCGGATTGCCATAAACCCATGGGACATCTTTCCAGTCGGTAATGGGTATTATAGCCCCATCTTTCTGCCATTGCACCATCCTGATTTTAGACATCATGGCAGGATTAGGATAATTTATGGTTGCCTTGGGAGCAACACCACCTAAATCAAAGTCTTTTATTGTATAGTATTGGTCTATGATTCCCTTCCCTGTTAATTTTTTAGGGTTGCCGACTTTTTCGAGGGCCCGCTTTACGGATTCATGAGCCAACATCGCCACATGCACCCCGGTTATATAGAGTTGACTGAGTTCTCCCTTTTTCCGGTATTTCTTAAATAGTTTTTTTACCAGGTCTATTCCCCAGCCTTTGTCCGTTGGAACGCCTGCATCGCTATTTACACCATATACACCTTCCATCACATCATTGCCCGCCAATTTGCCCACAACGGGATCTAAAGAAAAATAGGTTATAATCCACTTTGCCTTGTCTTTATAACCAAGACGGACCACATCCTTCATGATTGCAGCTACTTGAGCAGCCCCGCCTCTAAGCCACACATAATCCGCCTTATTCTCTTTTATGATTCTTCTCAGTTCTGTCCCGAAATCAGTTGCGACGAAAGAATAATAGGCCCATGGTAGTACTTCGACACCTTTTTCTTTTCCATGTTTAAACACATTCGGGTCTTCTGATTGTCTCGATGTGGTTGCCTCATAACATAGGGACGTGAATTTCGGTTTTCGACTTTTATCTTTCCAGTCCGCAGCAACCCAATCTATAACACCGCTCAACCTGGAGGCCCCGCTGGGACAACCGGTTGCGATGAGTTGAGGTTTGTGATCAAAAATCAGCTTCGTCGTGGGTCCATAAGTAAAATGGGCCAAATCCAATCTAACCCCCGTTCCCGCGAGGGGTTCAGCCTGGCAAATTCAGGCCGTTAAAATGACTTTGGCACCCTTACCGGCGAACCTCCTCACGTTTGTCATGGATCGGGCCACGGAAAACCCGTTATCGGCCCATATTATATCGTATTTCGCCTTATAGGCCTTTCCATTTGCCTTATATTCAAAGCCACCTTCATCGTTAATATACTTGATATAGTCCAGAAGCCCATAGCTCACCGGCAACTTGGTTGCCGCCAGCCCGCCGGTTAACTCTAAATTAAGACCGATTGGTACTTTAACATTCTTTGCACATGCAGGTCCGCACATCAAAACCATTGCGGCACATGAAACTACAGCCAAGACAATGAAAAAAATATTCTTCTTTCTTGTTGGTAACATCATTGAATCTCCCTGATTAGATGTTTGATGCATTATTACATGGTCCAAGCCGCTTTGTAGGGGAATGCTTTTGTAACCCCATCAGAAGAAATCTCGCATTCACCCGTAAAGATAAACTCGGGGCTTTGCGCCTTGGCTTTTCCCCACACTTCCTTGAGTTTCGGATTAAAAAGTTTGCCACCCCAGACCTTCCACAAAGGGACGACTTCTGCCATGCCCTGTGCCATGCTGATGCCTTTTATCTGCATCAGCCAGAGGGACATGCCCGCCCATGACGCAGGCAGCGCACCGACAAAGCTTGCCTTCTTTTTTGGAGGTATATAGAGGCTGACAGGAATCTGCTGACCTGAAAAATAGTAATCTCCCACATCCAGTTCATAAGAGAATTTAGACAGGTAAACGCCCTTGTCATTCGGGTTGTACAGTTCAAATCCCGGTGAAAAACAGACACATTCTTTCCCTGCGAAAATTGTTTCCACAATTACGACTGTGACCTGGCACGGTTTGAGCTCTTGTGCCTCCACAGGCTGAATGACGGTAAATTGACATGCCAGTATGGCCATAGAAGCAACCAGGAAGGCCACTAATGAACGCGACGAAATTGTTTTTTTCATTTTGTACCTCTGCTTACTTTTGGTGTTAATGTTATGAAATATTTTACAAGACTATGTCCCATTTTTATGCATTCTCCTGTTATCACCCCCTTTCTTTTTGTGAATGGTCTATCGGCTGAAAGTCAATCAAGGTCTTGCCGCGATCACCCATAAAGCGGATTCGTGACAGGTGATACCCTACCTGGAATAAGGCCAGAGCCTGTAAAGATTCTTGACAATTTCCCACCGATGAGCCAGACCCCTCGGTTCAAAAATAAGGAATATGACAATAACTACACCTAAACTCAGCAGGGGCAGTGCGGTAGCCACCGTCATTCCCAAAGCGGGGATGTCATCCCCTATTATTGGTCCCATAATATTGGTGCTCTCCCGCAGGATCTCGACAAAACACACACCGAAAATCGTTCCCACAACACTGCCCATTCCCCCTATCACTACCATTGCCAAAAACCATACCGAATCTATGAGGCTATACTGGTCGATAGAGGCCGAACCGATATAACAGGCCCAGAGCCATCCGCCGATACCGGCAAAAAAACAGCCGGCAAAAAAGGAAAAAACTTTATAGAGATAAAGGTTTACTCCCATAAACTCAGCTACTATATCGTTGTCCCGTACCGCAATGAAGGCCCTCCCAACTCGGGTACGAACAATATTTTTTGTAAAATAGGTCACAAGACACGCCATCCCCATTGCCACGTAATAAAATGAACTGTCCCCAATAAATTCTATTGGCCCCAGCTTAAGCGGCTCGATAAAAATGCCATGCACCCCGCCGGTTAATGACTTCCAGTGAAGCAGGACGTACATAATAATAAATTGGGCGCCTATTGAAACAAGCGCCAGATAAAGCCCCTTCACCCTGAAGGAAGGGATGCCGAATAGTATACCGACAAGCCCTGCGACAATACCGGCAAACGGCATACATAACCACAAATTCATTCCCAATTTTGTAGACAAAATTCCAGTCGTAAACGCCCCGACAGCCATAAAGGCGGACTGGGCAACGGATATCTGGCCTGTATACCCCGTGAGCAGATTAAGCCCGTGTACGACTACCACATATATGGCAATCCTGTTTATGAGTGAGATTGTATAGCCGGAGAAGATCAACGGAGAAATCCCCATAAAGACAAAAAAGGCAATAAGAGTTATCCATTGATTCTTTGTTCGTATTGCGGCCATGCATTGACCGTAACTAGTATTGAAAACTCCACACGGTTGTATGCTCATTTCTTATACTCTCTCTATAATCTTCCAACCAAATAGTCCCTGAGGCCTAAACACCAGGAACACAATTAGCACTGCAAAGGCCACTACATCCCTAAGTCCGCCACCCACGTAAGGGTCCAAATATCCTGAAAGAATAAATTCAATGGCTCCCACAACAGGTCCCATTATCATGGCCCCTGCAATAGATTCCATGCCTCCCGCCAACACAACGGACAGGGACCTTAACCCCAGTTCACCCATAAGAGGATAAACGCCGGTAATGGTACACAGCATGTAACCACCGGCACCGGTAATGATGCAGGCTATTACCCAGGCCGCAGCGGTCACACGGTTGACACTTACCCCGCAGCTCTGGGCCAGTTGGGTATTATCCGCCACGGCCGTCATCTGAAGGCCTGTGCTGAACCGGGTGAAAAAAAGATAAAGAATTGCGGATATACAGATCGATATTGCGGCAAACCAGATATACTGGGTCGGCAGGATTACCCCGAGAAATTTTACCCCGCCGGAGGCAAAAATGGTCGGAACAGGAATAGTAATATCCGACCATATTAGCACTACTACCCCCTTGAAAAACACAGAAAGCCCAAGCGTCATCAATATTATTCCGAGAACAGGCTGCCCTGTCAGCGGTCGCAGGGTAAAGCGCTCAATCAGGCCTCCAAGCAAACCTAATATAATAAAAGCCAACGGAATACCGAAGTAGGCGGGAAGTCCGACCTGTGCTATCGCAAAATATACACCATATGCTCCCAGCAAAAAAAGCTCACCTTGCGCAAAGTTTAACACGCTTGTCGTTCTGTAAATCACGATGAATCCCAAGGCGATCACAGTGTAAACGGAACCACGCATCAGCCCGGGTAAAAGATAACTTAGAAATTGTTCCATCCTTGTGCTCCGCTCCCAAAAGATATTGATTTCAAAATCGGTTTCGCGCTGAACCGTGTTGTTCGTTGAAGCTTCGGTTACGGTCTTTTTAGATCAATTGACTCATCATATTTATGAATTTACAGAGAAGACCCGGCTAATCAATTCTCGATAAGTTATTGGCTATAACCCGGCTGTGAAGCTTCCTGTCAAGCAGGCACTCGGCAACACGTCCGCATTCGATCAGTTTTTCAATGTCAATTCCCGTATCAATCCCCATTTCTTCAAAAACACAGACCATGTCTTCCGTTGCAACGCTGGGGAACATATTCTGATTAAATGCGTTACCCAGGCTCGGGATCAAATCAGTATGCATTCCAGCACCACCGATGCATGCCTTGAATTTACGGATGCCTTCCTCGTAGGCAGCTACTATATTGGCGAGACCCAGCCCCCTATTGTCATGGAAGTGGACCACTATTTTAGTTTTATCCACAACATCAAGACACATTCTCAAGAGTTTTTTAACCAAAGGAGGATTTGCCATACAGAACTCATCACTCAAACATACCTCGGAACAACCTAATTGAATCAGGCTTTGAGTCGTATCTTTAGCTTCTTGACAGAGGATTGGAATCTCCATTCCCGGATATCCGAAAGCCCCGCCTATCCATGCGCTTGTCTTTATGTCGTTAAATTGCGCTATTTGCACAATAGAGTTGATTTCCTTAAACGTTTTTGACCTGTCAAGATTAAGTGTCAGATAATTAAGTTCATCCGTAAGGTAACACCACACAACAATCTCTTGAGCCCGGCAGGCTATCGCATTTCGACATCCTGTCTCGTTTGGCACCAAAACCTGTGGGACTTTCCCTTTTCTGCGATCTAACGTTCGAACTACCTCACAGGCATCTCTCATCTGGGGCATCCCTTTTGGGTGCACAAAGGAGGTGACTTCAACTTTTTGGAAACCCGCATCAAAAAAACTGTCAATGAAAGCAACCTTTCTTGCCACATCTATATACTTTAGGTGATTTTGGAGGCCCTCTCTTGGCCCAATTTCAATGATTTCTGCTCTTTCTTTCATTTCTTTGATGATGCCCGTTGTGTGGTTTAAGATTTTTGTATACTAAGGTACACTGCAATTTGTGTTCCAAAGGCATCGCAAGTACGGAAATTGATTTAATTATGATTTATCGAAACCCATTTTTGCTAAATTTAAATCTAAGACTAATCCACTGACATTGTCAGTGGTGGGGTGTGGGGGCGGAGGCCCCACTCCTTTGGCGAACCAACTATGTTGGTGAGCCAGGGTTTATGATATAGTAACCTCGATAGAAAAA